>NZ_JAPFQV010000072.1:0-32827 GCF_033804685.1 Micromonospora sp. RTP1Z1 | reverse complement strand
GCGGCTACCACACCCACGGGACACCCCCGCACCACCCCCGCGGACCCCGCCCACGACCGGGGTGGGGCCCGCCGTGACCGGCGCAGGGAACAAGCCTGACCGCCCGGAGCCGGACACGGCGGGCCACACCCCCCACCGCAACCACCCACGAACCGCAAGGCACGGCAACACCCGAACCGCAACCACCGACGGACCGAAAGGCACGGCGGGACAAGGCAACGACCCAGTCGACCCCCCCGACACCCTAGGGTGGTGACCGTGGCGACCCTTCTCCTTCTGCGACACGGCCGGACCACCGCGAACGCCGACGGCGGCCTGGCCGGCCGGCAGCCGGTGGAGCTGGACGAGACCGGTCGCGCCCAGGTCACCGCGGTCGGGGAGCGGCTGCGCGGCGTTCCCCTCGCGGCGGTGGTGACCAGCCCGCTGATCCGCTGCCGGCAGACCCTCGAGCTGGCCCTGCCGGGGGTGGAGCCGGCGGTGGAGGAGGGGCTGATCGAGTGCGGGTACGGCAGCTGGGAGGGGCAGCCGCTGAAGAAGCTGGCCAAGGAGCCGCTCTGGCCGGTGGTGCAGCAGCATCCGAGCGCCGCCGTCTTCCCGGAGGGGGAGTCGATGGCCGCGATGTCGGCGCGGGCGGTGGCGGCGGTGCGGTCCTGGGACGCCCGGGTCAGCGCCGAGCACGGCCCGGAGGCGGTCTGGCTGGCCTGCAGCCACGGCGATGTGATCAAGGCCATCGTGGCCGACGCGCTGGGCGTACACCTGGATCTTTTCCAGCGGATCGTGGCGGACCCGGCGTCGGTGACCGCGATCCGTTACACGCCGTTGCGGCCGTTCCTGGTCCGGCTCAACGACACCGGCGGCGACCTGGCCGGGCTGGTGCCGCCGCCGCGCAAGCGGCGCCGGCGGGCCAGCCGGGCGGTCGACTCCGACGCCGCGGTGGGCGGTGGCGCGGGGGCGGCCTCGTGAGCCGCGTCGCCACGCCCGAGGCGGTGGCGTGTGCTGCCGGCGTTTCGCCCTCGGCTGAACCACCGTCGGTGCGGTGCGCGACGCTTCCACGCGCCGGATAGGGTCGTGGGTATGACCCACCAGGTGCACGCCTTCGAGCCGCCGGAGCGGTTCGTCGCCGGGACCGTCGGCCCGCCGGGGGAGCGTACGTTCTTCCTCCAGGCGCGCGGCGGTGGCCGGCTGGTCAGCGTCGCGCTGGAGAAGGTCCAGGTGTCCCTGCTCGCCGAGAAGCTGGAGGAGCTGCTCTCCGAGGCGCAGCGCCGGTTCGGCGTGGAGCTGCCGGAGGCGCTGGCGGCCGTCGGGGACAACGACCCGCTGGACATCCCGGTCGACGAGGAGTTCCGGGTCGGCACCCTGGGCCTGGCCTTCGACGTGGACACCGCCACCGTGGTGATCGAGGCGATCGCCGTCGGTGAGGCGGAGGCCGTTGTCGAGCTGGGCGACGTGGAGGACGAGGAGGACGAGGACGAGGAGCCGGAGGAGCCGGACGAGGACCTCGACCGGCTCCGGGTGCGGCTGACGCCCGAGGCGACCCGCGAGTTCATCGAGCGGGCCCGTCGCGTGGTCAGCGCCGGCCGTCCGCCCTGCCCGCTCTGCGGTCAGCCGCTGGACCCGGCCGGCCACCTCTGTCCCCGGCACAACGGTTATCACCGGTGACGTCGTCGGAACTCCAGCCCCGACAGGACGCCGCCGCCGCTCTCCGCCTGCTCAGCGACGGTGAACTCGACCTCGAGGGGCGGCTGGTCGACGCCTCCAACACCACTCTGCGCGGGATCCTCACCATCGACGGGATGACGGCCCGCTGCGTCTACAAGCCGGTGCGCGGTGAGCGCCCGCTCTGGGACTTCCCGGACGGCACGCTCGCCGGCCGTGAGGTCGCCGCCTACCTGGTCTCCCGGGCCACCGGGTGGGACCTGGTGCCACCGACGGTGCTGCGGGATGGTCCGTTCGGTCCGGGTTCGTGCCAGCTCTGGATCGACGAGCCGGAGGACGCCGAGCCGCTGGTCGGATTCGTGCCGGCCGACGCCGTGCCGCCGCGCTGGTTCCCGGTCGCCGCGGCCCGCGACGACGACGACGGCGCCGCGTACGCCCTGGCGCACGCCGACGACCCGCGGCTGGCCCGCCTCGCCGTCCTCGACGCCGTGCTGAACAACGCCGACCGCAAGGGCGGCCACGTGCTGGTCGGGCCGGACGACCGGATCTACGGCGTGGACCACGGGGTGTGCTTCCACGTCGAGGAGAAGCTGCGCACGGTGCTGTGGGGGTGGGCCGGCCGGCAGTTGCCGCCCGACGCGGTGGAGATGCTCGAGGCGCTGGCGGGTCAGGTCGCCGGAGCGCTCGGCGAGGAGCTGGCCGAGCACCTGACGATCGGCGAGGTTGCCGAGCTGGCCGTCCGCGTCGACCGGCTGCGGGAGAGCGGGCGGTTCCCCCCGCCGCCGGAGGACTGGCCGGCGATGCCCTGGCCGCCCATGTGAACCGTTGTCGCGTTGATCACCCCTGGGGTGGCTTCGGGGGCGTGGGCGGATCGCTAGGCTGACGGTCATGGAGTCTTGGGCGGGACACGAGGTGCCACGGCTGCCGGGTGAGGGCGTGCCACTGAGCTTGTACGACTCGGCACGGCAGGGTGCCCGGCTCAGCCAGCCCGACGGCGCCGCCGCCATGTACGTCTGCGGCATCACCCCGTACGACGCCACCCACCTCGGGCACGCCGCCACCATGATCACCTTTGACCTAGTACAGCGGATGTGGCTGGACGCCGGCCTGACCGTGCGCTACGTGCAGAACGTCACCGACATCGACGACCCGCTGCTGGAGCGGGCCGAGCGCGACGGCGAGGACTGGAAGGTCCTGGCGATGCGGGAGACCGCGCTGTTCCGGGAGGACATGGAGGCGCTGCGGATCATCCCGCCGGCGCACTACGTCGGGGCGGTCGAGTCGATCCCGGACATCGCCGATAAGGTCCTCGTCCTGCTGAAGGACGGCGCCGCGTACCGCCTCGACGACGGCACCGGCGACGTCTACTTCGACATCACCGCCGCCCCGCAGTTCGGGTACGAGTCGAACCTGACCCGGGAGCAGATGCTGGAGATCTTCCCGGAGCGGGGCGGCGACCCGGGCCGGGCCGGCAAGCGTGACCCGCTCGACCCGCTGCTGTGGCGCGGCGCCCGGGAGGGCGAGCCGTCCTGGCCCGGCGGCGAGCTGGGCGCCGGCCGCCCCGGCTGGCACATTGAGTGCGCGGTGATCGCGCTGAATCTGCTCGGCGACCGGATCGACGTGCAGGGCGGCGGCAACGACCTGCTCTTCCCGCACCACGAGTGCTCGGCCGCGCACGCGGAACGGCTCACCGGTCAGGCGCCCTTCGCCGACCACTACGTGCACGCCGGCATGATCGGCCTGAACGGCGACAAGATGTCCAAGTCCAAGGGCAACCTGGTCTTCGTGTCCCGGCTGCGGGCCGACCAGGTCGACCCGATGGCGGTCCGGCTGGCCCTGATCGGAGGCCACTACCGCGCCGACCGGTCGTGGACCGACGACCTGCTGGACGCCGCGCAGGAGCGCCTGGCGCGCTGGCGCCGGGCCGCCGCGGTCCCCGCCGGGCCGTTCGGGGCCGAGCTCCTGGCCGGGGTACGCGCCCGCCTCGCCGACGACCTCGACACGCCCGGCGCGCTGACGGTCGCCGACACCTGGGCCGCGCAGGCCCTCGCCGGCGTCGCCGACGACGCCCAGGCCCCCGCCCTCTTCGCCGACACCCTCGACGCCCTCCTCGGCATCCGCCTCTAACCCACCCCCCACCCACCCCAGACGCCGATCTTGCACTTGGGGCCGCAGCTTGGTGGCTTTCGTCCGGCTTGCTAGGGCTACAACTGTAAGATCGCCGCAGTGGTCGAGCGGCGGGGGCGGGGTCAGCCCAGGACCAGGCCGGGGTCGGGGGTGGGATCGGGGGTCGGGGAGGGGATCTTGTACTCCTCGGTGAGGGTGGTCATCGGGCCGGGCCAGGTGGCCTGGGCGACCTCGATCGGCTTGTGCGCCGGGTCGTAGGCGACGTGCAGCAGGTGCAGCACCGGGGTGTCGGGGCGGATCTGCAGGATCTCCGCCTCCTCCCGGCTGGGCTGGCGGGCGCTGATCGTGTCGGTCGCGGTGACGTACCGGCGGCCGGTGGCCTCCTCGGCCTCCTGGTAGAGCGGTCGGCCGAATGCCTCGGTCCGCTCCAGCGAGGTGCCGGCGGTGTCGACGGGCAGGAACCAGGAGGCGCCCACCTCGACCGGTGACTCGTCGGTGCGTACCAGGTGCCGCCGGCAGAGCAACTCGGTGCCGTCGGACACCCCGAACGCGTCGGCGACCTCCGGCGGGGCGGGGGAGCGGCCGACCGAGACGAGCTGCTGCTTGTACCGGGCGGCCAGGTCGGTGTGGTAGCCGCGGAAGCCGCCGTACCGGCCCCGGGAGAGCCGGTTGAGCCGGCGCCGGGTGCCCCGGACGTACGTACCGGAGCCGGGTTTGGTGATCAGGATGCCCTCGACCCGCAGCTGGTCGACGGCGCGCTGCACGGTCTGCTTGGCGACCCCGAACATCTCGGCGATGGCCGGGATGGACGGCAACCGCTCGCCCGGCCCCCAGTCGCCGCGGCGCACCTGGGCCTTGAGCTGCGCGGCGATCTGCCGGTGCGGGAACTCGGCCGCGCCCGGGTTGATCTGCATGCCCGCCTCCTCATCACAGCTAGGTTCCTAGGATGCCCTAGCGGACGTGACGCCGCCACCCTGACACGCGAAAAGAGCGGGCCCCGGACGTCACCGTCCGGGGCCCGCTGAGCGACGGGGAAGGGGCTACCAGGAGCCGGCGGTCGGACCGGCCGAGCCACCGCGGCGGCGCAGGTACTTCTCGAACTCCTGGGCGATCTCGTCCCCGGTCAACGGGGTGATGCCGGCGTCGCCGACCCGCTCCTCCAGCTCGCGGACGTACTCGCCCAGCTCGGCGTCCTGCTCGGCGGCGCTGCGCACCCGCTGCTCCCACTCGGCCGCTTCCTCGGCCAGGTCGGCCATCGGCACCGGCAGGTCGAGCACCTCCTCGACCCGGTGCAGCAGCGCGAGGGTGGCCTTGGGGCAGGGCGGGTTGTTCGCGTAGTGCGGGACGTGCACCCAGAACGAGACCGCGTCGACCTCGGCGCGGGTGCAGGCGTCGTGCAGCACGCCGACGATGCCGGTCGGCCCGTCGTAGCGGGTGGGGGTGAGCTGGTAGCGCTGGGCGGCCTCGGCATCGGAGGCGCTCCCGCTGATCGGCAGCGGCCGGGTGTACGGCACGTCGGCCAGCAGGGCGCCGAGCAGCACCACCCGTTCGACCTCCAGGCTGTGGCAGATCTCCAGCACCTGCTCGCAGAAGCTGCGCCAGCGCATGCTCGGCTCGATGCCGCGGATCAGCACCACGTCCCGCTCGGTGCCCTCCGGGCTGGCCACCATGAAACGCGTGGTGGGCCACTCCACCCGGCGGGTCTCGCCCTCCGCCATGGTGATGGTCGGCCGGCTCACCTGGAAGTCGTAGAAATCCTCCGGGTCCAGCTCGGTCACCTGCCGGGCCCGCCAGACCTGTTCCAGGTGCTCCACGGCGGCGGTGGAGGCGTCGGCGGCGTCGTTCCATCCCTCGAAGGCCGCGATGGCGACCGGGGACCGCAGCACCGGCAGCCCGTCGAACTCGGTCACGCCGTCACCTCGCCCTGCTCGTCGCGAGCGGTGCCGGGCCGTTGCCCCGACATCCGCCCGCCGGGCACGGTGGCGTCCCTGATGTCCTTCACGTCCGCCAGCCTACGTGCAGGCGCGGGATGCGGCCCGCCGGCCGCGCCGGTCGGGGGCCGGACCAGTTGCCCAAAGGAATCAAACCGGACCTGGTGATCCGGCTGACAGTATGTGGGAAGGCCAGCATGGCTCGACCAGGGCGCGAGGCGTCGCACTAACCTGGCTCTGTGCGGACTTCGTTGCTGGATGTGCTTGCGGACCGGATCCTCATCGCCGACGGGGCGATGGGGACGATGCTCCAGGCGGCCGACCTGACCCTCGACGACTTCGAGGGTCTGGAGGGCTGCAACGAGATCCTCAACGTCACCCGGCCGGACGTCGTCCGCGGGGTGCACGACGCCTACCTGGCGGCCGGCGCGGACTGCGTCGAGACCAACACCTTCGGCGCGAACCTCGCCAACCTCGCCGAGTACGACATCCAGCACCGGATCCGGGAGCTCTCCGCCGCCGGCGCGCGGATCGCCCGGGAGGCCGCCGACGCGTACAGCACACCGGGCCGGCCCCGGTTCGTGCTCGGCTCGATCGGCCCGGGCACCAAGCTGCCCACGCTCGGGCACGCCGCGTACGCGACCCTGCGGGACGCGTACCAGGAGAATGCCGCCGGACTCATCGAGGGCGGCGCGGACGCGCTGATCGTGGAGACCTGCCAGGACCTGCTCCAGGTGAAGGCCGCGGTGGTCGGCTCGCACCGGGCGATGGCCGAGACCGGCCGGAAGGTCGCGCTGATCTGCCACGTCACCGTGGAGACCACCGGCACCATGCTGCTGGGCAGCGAGATCGGCGCGGCCCTCACCGCGATCGAACCGCTCGGCGTGGACCTGATCGGGCTGAACTGCGCGACCGGTCCGGCGGAGATGAGCGAGCACCTGCGCTACCTCTCCCAGCACGCCCGGGTGCCGCTGTCGGTGATGCCCAACGCCGGCCTGCCGCAGCTGACCGCCGACGGTGCGGAATACCCGCTGACCCCGGTGGAGCTCGCCGACGCCCTCGAGCGCTTCGTCGCCGAGTACGGCGTCTCCCTGGTCGGCGGCTGCTGCGGCAGCACCCCGGAGCACATCCGGGTGGTGGCGGAGCGGCTGCACGGCGCCCGCCCCGGCCCCCGTGAGCCGCGGCAGGACCCGGGCGTCTCCTCGATCTACCACCACGTGCCGTTCGCCCAGGACGCCAGCGTGCTGATGGTGGGGGAGCGGACCAACGCCAACGGCTCCAAGGCGTTCCGCGAGGCGATGCTCGCCGCCGACTGGCAGGCCTGCGTGGAGATCGCCCGCAGTCAGGCCCGGGACGGCTCGCACCTGCTGGACCTCTGCGTCGACTACGTGGGCCGGGACGGCACGCAGGACATGCGCGAGTTGGCGGGGCGGTTCGCCACCGCCTCCACGCTGCCGATCATGCTGGACTCGACCGAGCCGGCGGTGGTCGAGGCCGGGCTCGAGATGCTCGGCGGGCGTTGCGTGGTCAACTCGGTGAACTTCGAGGACGGCGACGGCCCCGGCTCCCGCTACGGGCGGGTGATGCCGGTGGTCGCCGAGCACGGGGCCGCCGTGGTCGCTCTCCTGATCGACGAGGAGGGCCAGGCCCGGACCCGGGACTGGAAGGTACGCATCGCGGCCCGGCTGATCGAGGACCTGACCACCCGGTGGGGGCTGCGCCGTTCGGACATCCTGATCGACGCGCTGACCTTCCCGATCGCCACCGGGCAGGAGGAGACTCGCCGGGACGGCATCGAGACCATCGAGGCGATCCGGGAGATCGCCGCCCGCTACCCGGGCGTCAACTTCACCCTGGGCATCTCCAACATCTCCTTCGGGCTCAACCCGGCGGCCCGGCAGGTGCTCAACTCAGTCTTCCTGCACGAGTGCGTGCAGGCCGGGCTGACCTCGGCGATCGTGCACGCCAGCAAGATCCTGCCGATGTCGAAGATCCCCGATGAGCAGCGCGAAATTGCCCTCGACCTGGTCTACGACCGACGCCGCGAGGGGTACGACCCGGTGCAGCGGTTCATCGAGGTCTTCGAGGGGGTGGACGCCGCCTCGGCGCGGGCCACCCGGGCCGAGGAACTGGCCGCGCTGCCGCTGGAGGAGCGGCTGAAGCGGCGGATCATCGACGGCGAGCGCAACGGCCTGGAGGCCGACCTGGACGCGGCGATGGCCGGCGGCCGGACGCCGCTGTCCATCATCAACGACCTGCTGCTCGACGGCATGAAGGTGGTCGGGGAGCTGTTCGGCTCCGGCCAGATGCAGCTGCCGTTCGTGCTCCAGTCCGCCGAGGTGATGAAGACCGCGGTGGCCTACCTGGAGCCGCACATGGAGAAGGCCGACGACGGCGGCAAGGGCCGGATCGTGCTCGCCACCGTCAAGGGCGACGTGCACGACATCGGCAAGAACCTGGTCGACATCATCCTGTCCAACAACGGCTACGAGGTCGTCAACATCGGCATCAAGCAGCCGATCAACGCGATCCTCGACGCCGCCGAGCAGCACCGGGCCGACGCGATCGGCATGTCCGGGCTGCTGGTCAAGAGCACGGTCATCATGAAGGAGAACCTGGCCGAGATGGCCACGCGCGGGGTCGCGGAGCGGTGGCCGGTCCTGCTCGGTGGGGCGGCGCTCACCCGGGCGTACGTCGAGGACGACCTGCGGTCGATGTTCCCCGGCCAGGTGCACTACGCCCGGGACGCGTTCGAGGGGCTGTCCCTGATGGACCGGGTGATGACGGCCAAGCGCGGCGGCGCGCCGGTGGTCGACCCGGAGCGGGAGGCGGCCCTGGCCGCCCGGCGGGCCCGGCGGGAGCGGCAGCGGGCGATGGTCAGCGAGGCGCTGCCCGAGTTGGACGACTCCTCGGTCCGATCCGACGTGGCCACCGACGTGGCGGTGCCCACCCCGCCGTTCTTCGGCACCCGGGTGATCAAGGGGGTGCCGCTGGCCGACTACGCGGCGCTGCTCGACGAGCGGGCCACCTTCCTCGGCCAGTGGGGGCTGCGCGGCGCCCGCAGCGGCAAGGGACCGTCGTACGAGGAGCTGGTGGAGACCGAGGGCCGGCCGCGGCTGCGGTACTGGCTGGACCGGCTGATCGCCGACCAGGTCCTCGAGGCGGCGGTGGTCTACGGCTACTTCCCCGCGTACTCGGAGGGCAACGACCTGGTGGTGCTCGACGAGAACGGGCACGCCGAGCGGGCTCGGTTCTCCTTCCCCCGTCAGCGGCAGGAGCGGCGGCTCTGCCTGGCCGACTACTTCCGGCCCAAGGGCGACGAGCTGGACGTGGTGGCGTTGCAGCTGGTCACCGTCGGGCAGCCGATCAGCGAGTACACCGCGAAGATGTTCGCCGGCAACGAGTACCGCGACTACCTGGAGGTGCACGGCCTGTCGGTGCAGCTCACCGAGGCCCTGGCGGAGTACTGGCACCGGCGGATCCGCGCCGAGCTGACCCTGCCGGGCGGGCGTACAGTCGCCGCCGACGACCCGGCGGACCTGGCCGGGCTGCTGCGCACCGACTACCGCGGCTGCCGGTACGCGTTCGGCTACCCGGCCTGCCCGGACCTGGAGGACCGGGCGAAGATCGTGGAGCTGCTGGGCGCGGAGCGGATCGGGGTGCAGTTGTCCGAGGAGTTCCAGCTGGTGCCGGAGCAGGCGACCGACGCAATCGTGGTGCACCACCCGGAGGCGAACTACTTCAACGCCAAGTGACACCGTCACCCGCCTGAGCTGCGCAAATACCCTTCCGCTACCCACCTAGGCCGTCGCCAGGCCGTCAGGGGTCGTCGGGTCGTAGCCGAAGGCTGCGTCGATCCTGCCAGCCGAACCGCCGGCCTCCCTCACGGCGGTACGGCACGCCGTGAGGGAGGTGATCGGCCACGCGTGGGTTAGGAGCTGGGTCCCGACGTTGTACCCGCGGGCGGCGGGTGCGACGAACAGGCGGCTGACCTCGGCTGCGGGCGTCGAGGCAGGGACAGTTGCGGGGCAGACGCGGTGAACGGCGACATGGCCGAGGATCGAGCCTCGTTCCGTCTTGGCGACCCATGCGTGCAGGGCGTCGGTTGGCGACAACCATCGTTCCGGGTCGGCCGGCCAGTTCAGCGGGTAGCGGTCGAGGCGATGGACCTCGGTGAGGACCGCGACGCACTGTGGCAGGTCAGCCGCCGTTCGGTCGCGGATTCTGATGTCATTCATTGTCAGATTGTCACTCAGGTCGTGATACCGATCTGTCATGCAGGTCCCGAGACCGGACAGCCGGTTGCCGGCCTGTCAGGCTTCAGTTGAACCCGCCCGCATCTATTCCAGTTGATGGGTGACAGTTCGTCGGACGGTAACGCCTGGTCGTCACACCGCGTGACTGATCCGCCGCCTGCTGACGGAGCGCGCGATGGATGGTGCCCACCAGCAACGCCCGGGCAGCGCCAGATGAGTGCGTTCTTCGCGTGCTCAGACGCCTTGGTGCACCCAGGTTGAGCGGTCCACCACGTGAACGGTGACCTTCTTGCCGAAGAGAACGTGGGGGCGGGCACTACCGCCAGCCGGCGGGGTAGACCCCGCCCGGCACGTCGGCATCGGGGTCGTAGGGCGTCCGGGTGAAGCGGAACGAGGCGAGGTCGAGGTGCGACACGGCCCCGTCGGTCCGGCGGACGACCCGCAGCGGCTCGCCTGCGTGGTAGCCGTCGAGCCCGACCCACGCGTCGACGCCGACCGGGCGGAAGCGCGTGCTGCTCGAGCCCGGCGAGCAGCGCGGTGACCAGACGCCGGGGCGCCGGGCTGCTCGTCGTGTTCGTCAGCACGACGACGCCGTCTCCGGTGTCGCGGGCGACGCGCAGCTCGGCGACGAAGCCCGGCATCGACCCGCCGTGGCCGGCGTACCGGCGTCCGTCGACGTTGAACACCTGCCAGCCGATCCCGTGCGCACCCGTCCAAGGGACACCCTGGTCGTCGACGACGAGGTGCGGCTCGCACATCTCCTCGAGCGTGTCGGCGGCGAGCAGCTCGCCGGTGTCGCCGGCGAGGAAAGCGGCCCACCGCGCGAGGTCCTCGATCGTGGTCCACAGCTGGCCCGCGGGGCCCATCGCGCCGGCGTCGTGCTCGGGCTCGGGCAGGAGGACGTCGGCAAGGGGTGCACGGCGAGACCGCGCGCCGCGCGCCCGGTGGGCCGCCTCGTCGTGCGGCCCATGCCGAGCGGCTCGAGCAGGTCGCGGCGCAAGACCTCGAACCAGTCGACGCCGTGGGCCCGGGCGACGAGTTGACCCAACGCGCCGTAGCCGACGTTCGTGTAGTGGAAGCGACGCCCGGGGCGGAAGCGCTGCCCGACGCCCGACGCGACGAGCTCGTCCCACGTGCCGCCGGGCGTCCGTTCCCACCACGGGCCGTTAGTCTCGGCCTGCAGGCCGGCCGCGTGGACGAGTAGTTGTTCGACGGTGACGTCGCCGAAGGACGTCCCCGGCACGTGGTCGTCGAACCGGTCGGTCAGGTGGAGCCGCCCAGCCTGTCCAGGGCTGATGTTTCTCCGGATGTACCCGGCCCGCCCGTGCGCCGGTTCGGTCCTATGTACTGGTGAGCGGGTCGGTGCTGATGTAGAGCACCATCCCGACCAGAGCCAGGACGTCCACCGCCAAGAGGACGAGGTGTACGTAGCGGTACCGGCGCACCATCGTGCCGGCCATGAGTGTCGCCGGCGTGTGGTCCAAGAGCGCCGCGATCCTGTTCAAGCGCGTTTGGTACCCGCCCGGGCGCACCCGGTTGTGACCGCCCACGCCCGGGGTCAGGGCGGCAATCGGAACGGGCGAGTGCCCGGAGACCTGCAGCTCGATGCTGAACCAATCGATCCGGACCCCGTCGACCAGTGACCGTGGAACGCTGTATCTGACGAGCGGGTTGCCCACGACGACATGCGTGCGGGTCACCGCCACGAAGGCAGCCGGCCCCGCGAGGTACATGAGCAGCACAAGCGTGCCGATCGGCGTAAGAAACAGCAGCAGCCGCATCTGGGGGGTGTAGGGGAGGTGGGTGGGCGCTACGCATCCGAATATGCCGGTCGCCGTGCCCATGGCGATCGCCAACAGGGCGAGCGGGTCATTCCGCCGGATCATGGCCTCAACTCCTCACCAGGCCCGCTGACCGCCCCACGTGGATACGGTCGAGGTCACCGACAGCACCGAGTACGCCGGTCGGCGTCGGTGCCCCAGGCTAGCGGCAGGTTCGACACCGGCTGACAGCAGTTTTGATCTTTGCAAGGCCGGGTCATGATGTACGCGTGGCACCGAATGTGCGGGAAGCAGTGGACCGCTGGCGCAGACGCCGGCCGGGAAATGCAGTACGAGTTGCCTGGTCCCTCGCCTTCCTTGCCGGCTATGCGCTGTGGAGTTGGGCACTGCACGACTGGGCCGCTGCCCACGGCTACCGCGGCTTGCTCGATGGATGGCGCCCGTGGTATTTCGCCGTCGCCGCCGTGACGTACTGGCCGATCGCGGGACTCCTCTGGTGGTTGGTATACCCCAGGTCGGGATTGCTGCCCTGGGTCCGCGAATGACGACGGGCTTGGAAGCCAGCGGGGCGGACGGCGTGGGATGAAGGGGAGCGGCGCCTCACCGAGGACAGCAACGAGTGACAGCAACGGCGCTGGACGGACCGCCACCGCAGCGGACGGGTGAAGCGCTTCGGCCAGTAGCTGCCAACCCGCCCGCACCGAGTTGGACAGCCCGATCCAGGCTACGGATCAGATGGTCAGCGCAGGCCGGTCGTACACCCATCCGTACAGCCAAGGACAGCGGCAGTGGCCGACGACGCCCGACAACCACGGACGGGCTGAACAGGGGCGTGACGGCTTGACCAGTCGTCCGCGATCTTCTTCTAATCCCACGGCCGCTCCCGGCCGTCGTCGGTCAGCGTGGAACGTAGCCGTTTGCAGAGAGGACCAACAGGCGGAAGCCCATCGGCACCCGCTGCTGACGAGGCAGGCCGAGCACGTCGTAGTCGACCGCGAGGTCATCGAAGAACAGCCCTGATCCGGGAGCCACCTCCACGTCCGGGATCGTGATCGTGACGAAGACCGGCAGCTCCATGCCCGCCCCCACCCTGATCGAGTGGAACGGTGCCGCCGCAGCCGGGTCGAACACGACGGCAGTGGCCTCATCGGCATGGTTTACCGCCAAGCGGGCAATCTTGACCGGACCGTCATCGACCGCGATGCCGGTGATCGTCACCGGCCACGGACCGGGATTGCGGATGGACGCGCCGAACGTGACCTGCCCTCCGGGATTGAAGGCGAACCGCACCTCCGTCCTCGACCCTTCCGTGCGGGACTCCGCGTCAGCCCCATGCCACCACGAGCTGCCATGATCGAGGCGATGGCCGATGGTGGCCGACAGATACCCGGTGCACAGTGCGACAGCCAGCGCCGCGGCGACCAGGAGCCGTCGACGGCGCGTCACAGGGGCCTCCGTGGGGGGACGTGCACCGACGTCAACGTCATGACAGCGCACGCTACAACGCGCATACGCGCGGCGCTGCCCGCCCCAAACGGGGTTCTGCTGGTGCTTCGGTCGTCGTGCCCGTTGCGTGCCCGTTGGAACGGGAGCCAAGGGGCAACGGCGGTCAGCTCCTGGACGTGGCCGCCGGCATGGCGACGCAGGTCAAGGGAGGTCACCGCCGTCCGACTTCCGGCCGTATCCACACTTCCTAAACCGCGTGACTGACAGCGGCGCAGGACCGCAACCGGGCGCGCCAAAACGCTGGCTGGATGATCGTGCTCGGCGACACACTGAGCGGATGCAGGACGTGCAAGAGGTAGCGGATCGCTTCATCGCGGGCGCCATCCCGAGCGAGGACTTCCCTCGCTGGGCGGCGCAGGCACTGGCGGAGGGACTCGATAGCCCGACGCTGCGGGAACTCGGTGGCTTGCCCCGCGCCGAGGTACGCGAAGGCCGAGATCTGATGCGGCGGGCATTGATGGAGCTGGGCGCAGTCCTGCCGCCTTTTCACGCCGGTCCGGAGGATCTGGTGATCTACTGGGCCTCGCGCATGACTGCTGGCACCGTCGGCCCGGTCGATGGCACCAGCTGGATGTTGAGCCAGGCTGACGCACTTGGCTGGCCGGACTGGCTCAACCAGTTGACCGGCCTCGCCTCCGAGTGGGACGACTGGCCCGAGGGACGTGAACAGCTCGAATCGGAGATGTTGGCTGAGGCATCGGCGCTCCTGGCCAAACGACGACCGGGGCAATCGGGCTAGAGGCGTCACTTGGGGCCCGGCTTGGGAGCCACGGATGGGAGCCACCGGGGCGAACGTAGCCGGACGCGCCCGGACCGATTCAGTTGCCGAGGGCGAGGCCACCAGGGCGACCCGGACGTTGCCGAACGGCAGCGGAGTGGTCTTGGGAATCTACGG
Organism: Micromonospora sp. RTP1Z1; assembly: GCF_033804685.1. Classification (NCBI taxonomy): domain Bacteria; kingdom Bacillati; phylum Actinomycetota; class Actinomycetes; order Micromonosporales; family Micromonosporaceae; genus Micromonospora; species Micromonospora sp. RTP1Z1. Next base: position 18,675 of record NZ_JAPFQV010000072.1, on the reverse strand, counting down.
ATCAGAAGGTCGACGGTGCACGGCTGTACAGCCAGCGGTACAGCCAAGCGGGTCCGCCACGAACGACAGCAGCCGACACTCCCCGACGGTGCGACCAGGCACCCGGTCCTCTGACCCGGCATCCGCGCTCTTCTCTTAATCCGCTGGTCCGGCGGATGCAGGGTGTAGCAGCGCCTGTAGCAACGATGACGGACAACGGGGCACGGTCACGCGCTCCTGGCGGGCCGGAGGGCAACGGGCCGGCCAGGGGTGGACGCGGTCGGAAGGCTGCCCAGAACTTACAAGCGAGGGGTCGGGTTCGAAACTGCTACCACCCTCGATTGCCGGGATCAGCCGGCCGGGCGTTCGAGGTCGCCTCGCACGGCAAGGAAGTCGGCGGTGCGGTCGCCCTGCGGACGCGAGGACACGAAGGCCACCACCCCGACCGTTTCCTTGTCCGCCCAGCCGCAGGCGGTCAGGTAGCTGCCGTCTTCGGCGTGTCCCTGCCCGCAACGGGCCTCGCCCCCGAGCTGGCCGGCGTCAACCTTGCCCACCTGTTTGATCCGGTACGGCCGAAGCGCACGATCCACGGTGCCCGCTGGGTCGGCCACTGTCCCTGACGCACCGCTGATATAGACCATGTCCGCGTCCGGCGTTTCGCCCCCGTAGGCCCAGCCGACCGCGCTGGTCGGTTGGCCGACCTCGCGCTTGAGCTGGTCCAACTGCGACTGGGCCGCGTCGACCAACTCCCGGCTCATCGACTTGGGCATACCGAGAAGGCTTTCCGGCGTGTACAGCTTCCGATGCGGCGAGTCGCTGGCCTCTACCCGTGGGGTCGGTGCCGGCGACGTGCATCCGCTCGACAGCAGGAGCGCGGCGACCGTCAGCAGCGGCGCGGTTGCGGCGAGCGCTCGGGCGCTCCGGGCGCGGCGGATCCTTGCCATGACGCTCCTCTCAGGGGAATCGGGGCGGAAGCCTAGCCGAGAGATCCTCGGGAAGAGCGCTCGGCCTGTTGGGTGACTGACTGGGTGACGACAGGTGCGAGCGGTGGCGGACTTCTACGGACCTCGCTGGAAGGTTTCGGCAGGCCGATGCCGATGATTAGGCGGGTCGCCACGGCATGTTGGTTGCCTGGGGGTCAAGGAGTCCAGGGAGCACGACGACCAGGCGGTGGACCTATCGGTTACCGGAGCGGCTGAACATCGACCCACCGGCGTACTGCCAGCCGCCATCGCAGGGTGCCCCTGTGGCCGAAGTTGCCACGTTCGATGACGTCAGCATCGATTGCGATGGCGAATTTGGCGTAGGAGGTTCGGCCACCTTCGGTGGCCCGCAGGATCTCCGTAGGCCACCGGACTGTGTCACTCACCAGGTCGCAATACACCTGGCGGCGCCACCATCGTCCGGGAACGTCGATCTCGAACCTGCTCCATTCCCAGTGGGCGTGGTAGACGCCGTCAAACCGGCCGGATGAACCAACCGTGAGCACGCATCTGGGCCGGTCCATGGCGTACATGGAACCAGAAGGCCCGGCCCCCGCACGATGGCCATGGCAGGTCCAGGCCGAAACCAGGCCGTCGGAGGCCGATCGTGAGCGACCAACGACGACCACTGGTGACGACGTTTGCCCAGGCAGCAAGGCGTGACCGGCCCGATCACCAGGCCGGCCGGAGCCTCCTCATCTGTAGTTGGTGTACTGCTGGCCCGCCGGATGCAGGGTGTCGCAGCGCCTGTAGCAACGATGACGGACGACGGCGCACGATCACGTGCTCCCGGAGGGCCGGACGGGGCGGCCCGGCCGCGGGTGGACGCAGTCGGAAGGTTGCCCAGAGTTTACAAACGAGGGGTCGGGCGGCTCATCGCGCCGCGGCTTGGCGCAGCGCCGTCACAATCCACTCGTCGGGAGGAGTGCCGCGCAGTCCGTCGTCCGTCGCATACACCCGGCACATCAGCCCGTAGCCATCGCGGGCATCAGAGGCGGGATCAACGTCCACGCCGTTGACGCGGATCGTGGGCGAGCCCAGGAACCGCTCCTCGGCCGCCTGGTCGTCGGAATCGATGCGCCGAAGTGAGATCGGCATTTCCACGCCGGCCTCAGCTAGCAGCGCGCGTATTCGGTCTTCAAGCCCGCGATGGTTCGGGCAACCGTCGAAGTACAGGATTTCAATCATTAGCGGCCGGTCCGGTGGAAGCGGCCGGGCACGTACCAGCGCACCAGGGCTCCCAGCTTCCCGCGCTGGCACCAGCACGACGACGGGCATCCACAGGAGTACCCACCCGGGTTGTGGAGCCGAGCTAACAGGCTGCGCCTCATGAGCCAAGCCTAGGCCGCAGACGGACGGCCGAGCGTTCCAGGCTCGGTGGGTGACAACTGAGTGACAAGCGGAGCATCCAACCACGGACAACCACGGACGGTTCGAGACTGTCTCGGCAGCTCCGGGTAGGCATCAACGCAGGTGCGCGGCCTCTGATCGTTCCTTCGGGACGAAGAGGTCACAGCAGCTCGAACTCAAACCGTTCCTCCTGGCCAAGCTCCTGGTCCTTGGCTTGAACGGCTCGCAGGAGGCTGCAGATCTTCCCGAATCTCTTCGCTCGGAGGTTCCTCTTACTGACCGGCCAGTGGGTCCAGACCACTCGGACGGGGCGGGGGACATCCATGGTCAACCGATCCCACAGGGCATCTAGGTTCGAACCGTAGTAGGGCCCGAAGTCGAGAGCCCGGCCCAGGAGCCGATGAAGGTCGCCCTCGGTCCGTACCTCGCGGCCATCGATTTGGACGAGCACTTGCCTCTCCTCGCATGTGGATGCTCGGGAGACACCGTAAGCGGTCAGGGCGACGGTGGTAGTCACTCGCGTCGTTCGGGTTGACGATGGCCCCGGCAGTGCGATCAGCTCGACAGCTTTAGGCCGAGACCCGCTGGCTGTCTTGCCGTGCCCGTCACGTGCCCGCTACGTCGGTCAACAAGGGGCAGCAAGAGAGTACGCCGCCGGATCATCAACGGACGGAGGCGACGAGTGGCGCTGCCAACCAGCACGGCCGAGATGATCTACCGGCAGATCCAGGCACCTTCCAAACTGACGGTGCCGCGTTGCCGGTGAACAACTAGTTGTCTAGCCAGGAGCCCGGGTGCCGGGCGCGGAACAAGTCCAGCGCGTCTCTGGTACGCGCACTTACGCCCACCCAGGTGTCGTCCTCGACGCGGACGATGAAGACATTGGACACGTCGCGACCCTACGCCGGCGGGTGACCAACTGGGTGACGATCGGGACGCACGTCGGTGGACAAACCTGGCCAGTGGTGGACGGATGCAGCAGCTCAGACCCAGTATCGAGCCAGCTCAACACCGCGCCATCGTTCACACCGAAGAGGTCTCGGCAGTCCCGTGCGTTGACGAGGCACACGGCTACAGCAAAGATCAGCGCATGACCGCCGACGACTCTAACGCGTCTGCTGAGCGTGAGCCGCAGCCGCCTCGGGAGATGCCGCTCCACAAGATGTGGCTCTTTGGCGCATTCGGTGCGGTGGGCGCTATCACCGCCTTGGTGATTGCCCCGACGAACCCCGGCGGCTGGATCTTGCTTGCATCGCTCGGCGGGCTTGCTTGGCTGACACGTGTCGAACTGCGACGGCGCGACGTAGCGCAGCAGTCGGACGAACGACCGTAGCGGTGGCCCCGCCTCGGCGTGCCAGATGCGTGCCCGATACAGCGGTCAACATGGGTCAACGCCGGCACGCCGACAGTCCCAGCCTGCACGCTCCGCGCTCGCTTCCAGCCCGCACGGATACCCAGCCTGTGGATCAATCCGATTCCCAAGCTGAGAGTGCAGCTCTGGTAGCTCTTGCAGCTTCTCGGCCAGGTCATCGGATCCAAGGCTGTAGGTGAGCGAGGGCGGGGTCGGCCGCCAGGACTACGTTCGGGTCGAACGGCCAGCCCTTCGCGCCGCATTCAGCTTCGAAAAGGAAGCGCAGGAAGCCCCAGAGAGTGGAAGAAACCAGGTAGGCGATCTCCTCTGGGTCGGAGATGGCCTCGACGAAGGCGACGTATCCGGCAAGGGCCTCCTGGGTCAGCAGTATGTAGTAGTTGCCAAAGCCGTCGCCGGCGACGGGGAGCCAGCCGAGCTGCCGCCACGTCGAGAAGGTCGCAGCGCGGAGCGCCATGTCGAGGAAGTCCCTGTCCGGACGTGCTCCGAACAGTCCGCCTGGGCCGATCGGAGCACCCTTGCAGATTCGCAGCCAGGCGGCAAGGTCCTCGGGTAGGCCGGTGCCGAGCCGTGTGGCAAGGTCTTTCAGCTCGGTATCGCTGGCGCCACCGGGGAGCGGTTGTCTTGGGTCGCGGGGTAGGCGTGGTAGGAGCGTCCGAACGCGGAGGCGATCGCCGTCAGGTTCTCGTTGCTGCGCCACAGGCGCAGGGTACCCACGACGGGACGATGCCCCGGTTACCCAGCTCTCGGTAGTACGGCTGAGTGACCAACTGGGTGACGACGCAGGTGAGCAACGACGAACGCCCATGGACGTCGGTGGACGATCCTGGCAGCTCACGCTGCCGGCCTACCAAGCTCATCGACGGCTCGTCGTTCCTTCGGGACGAAGGTGTCAAGCTCCGCCGGTGAGACGGCCGACGGAGCTTGACGTCCAGGAGTATCGGGACGGCAGGGCTTGCGGTGGTCATGCTTCGACGACGCCTAGCGGACCGGCAGGACCAAGATCATGCCGTTTCCAGGCCGTCTGAGGGGAACCCGCAGTGCCCACCGTTGACCATCAATGCCAGGCACGGCAGCAGCTCAGACGCCATGTCGTCCGCTTTGATCGACTACGCCCCCGCCCTTGGTCAATACAACGCCAAATAGCCTCGGCGGGCGGTGCACGTGCTTTGACCTGAGTGAACATAGGTCACGCCTCCCTGCTTGGGCGCACGGTGGGGGCACATCCCGTCGGAAGGCGGCGTCGATCGCCTCGCGCGAGCGGTCGTCGTCGTCCGGCCAGAGGTGGGCGTACACGCCGAGCGTCTGCGCGGCGTTGGCGTGGCCGAGCCGGTCGCTGACCACCTTGACCGACAGGCCAGCCCGGATCAGCGCCGAGGCGAAGAAGTGGCGCAGGTCGTGGCAGGTCGCCTCGGCAGGCCGGCTGCGGTCCGGGCCGGCGCCCACACGTACCGATTGAACCGGTTCCGGTGCAGCGGCTGGCCGGCCTCGACGCCGCCGGCGGCGGCCGGCTGGACCTGGCGCTCGACGGTGAGCGTCCGCCGCAGAAAGTCGACGTCGGCGACCTCGAGGCCGAATAGCTCGCCCTGCCGGAGGCCGGTTGCCGCGGGCCGGTGGCGCGCCAGGTGGCGCAGCGGTGAGGCACCCCGGCCGGCCGGCCACGCCCCGGCGGCCCGCCGGGACCGATCGGACCGTCCGGGCCGCGTCCGCGTCGGCCATTCGGACGTGCCGGCACGGCCACCCACGGATCCGGCGGATCGGCGGTCGAGAGGTGACGTCGGCTCGTAGGCTCCCCAGCCATGGGGTCACTTAAGCTGCCGTCGATCGCCGTCGTCCTCTGCTTCGTGGTGCCGTTCGCCATCGCGGCGGCGGCGATCTGGTGGGCCACCCGCCGACGCCGAAAGTGAAGGGGCGCCCGATGGGTCAGCGTCGGGCGCCCCTTCGGCCTCGGTCAGTCCTGCTCGCGTAGCCACCGCTCGAGGTCGGCGAGCATCTGGTCACCGTCAACTTCGTCCGCCGGCATCACGCCCACCTCACGCGCCAGCGCGGTGACCGCGTCCGGGCCTTGCTCGCACGCCTCGGCCAGCCGGCGCAGCTGCTCGTCGCGCTGCCGGCAACGCTCCAGCCCGTCGGCGTACCCGGTGGCGTAACCGGTGTCGAACGTCTTGTTCAGCTCCCGATCGGTGTACATCTGGCGCGCCCTGGCACGCCGTGCCGGGGCGGCGGGTGGTCGACGGCCGCCACCAGCGGTCCGGCCGGGTCATCGCCCGTTGCCCTTCGTCATGTCGATCAGCCGGCGTAGGACGTAGGAGAGCGCCCTGGCCTGGCCGACCGACATGACGACGTGCTCGGTCACCGGACCCTCCGCCGAGGTGAGCGACAGCATCGGCTGCGCGAGCGGGTGCGTCGACCGGATCAACGCGACGTCGATCACCGACACCTCGGCCCGGTTGGTGTTCACGTGGGCGACCCGCGACCGGTGCTCGCCGGTCGCCTACTTGGCGGGGCGTCGGTGGGCACATCTTGGGCACATGCCACCGAGAAACGCCGAAAGTTGCTGAAAGTCAGTGAGCGCCGTTTGTGCTGCTCACGGCCCTGTCCGGGCCATCGCCGCAGGTCGCGGACCTGCCGGGTTCTCTTCAACGCCAAGTGACGCCTTCACCCTCCTGAGCTGCGTAAACATGCCCCTGCGGGTCGCCTAGGCGTCGCCAGGTCCTCTGCCGGCCCATCGACAGCAATGATGGCAACCGCGATGGAGGCGGCCGCGGTCGACGTCACCAGGACGGTCGGAGCAGGCAGACGGGGCGCGCAGTTCCTACACGTGAGGGGTCGTAGGTCGAGACGAGCTGCGGCCGGCCATCGACGAGGACCAGGTCCATGCGGTAGCCGGGGCACCGGAGGTGGACCAGCCGCGTGACCAGCGATCACCATCCATGAAGGCACGTCCCTGAGGCTCCGGCGTCAAGACCGCTCGGAGGCACTGCGTACCACACAGAATTCGTTTTCCTCGGGGTCCTTGAGGACTACCCAGCCCAGGCCATCGGGACGTCGATGGTCCGCGACCAGTTGAGCGCCGAGGCCGAGCAGTCGCTCGATCTCCTGATCTCGAGTGCAGTCAACCGGTTGCACGTCGAGGTGTATCGGGTTTTTCGTTCGCTTGCTGTCTGGCACCTGAAAGAAGAACACCTTCGGATGGTGGTCGTCGCGCGGTACCAGGCTGGCCTGCGGATCGAAGGGCACGTCATCCTCGGCACGCCCATAACCCAGCACTTCTGCCCAAAAGCCGGCTAGCTCGTATGGATTCGAGGAGTCGAACGTGATGTTGCGAATGTCTGAGGTCACCGAGATCCCTTCCTTGGGGATGCGTAGCGTATGCCGCGCTGCCTGACTGCGGTGGCCGGGAGGAAGGCCGGGCTGTTGAGGTAGACCAGCCTCGACCGGGTTGTGGCCGTCGCTGTGCCCACCTGCCTCGACGCCTTCTGACGGCAGCATGTCGGCGACGGCGTCGAGCGGGTCCCACCAGTAGGCGGCGCACTGGCTGCCAGGGCACGGGCGCCGTTTCCCGACGACGGTGTGCGGGTCGTGGTCTCCGCCGGCTCGCGTCTGTGCCCGCCGGGCTGGGCAGGTGTGGTGGAGGTGGGTGGTGCGGGCATCGCCACCGCGCCCCATGCCGCCGCCGGCCAGCTCCTGCGCGCCACCCTGACCGAGTTGCCCGTCGACGCCTTGTACGACGCCGAGTGGTGGCGGGCCCTGCCGGCCGTCACCGACGTGCTCGGTCCTGCCGTGCTGGCGTACCTGGACCGCGGACTGGACGAGATCACGTCGCCGGCCTTCCTGGTACGGGAGGGAACGCGTGTGGTCGCGGCTGCCGGCTACCGCCGATGGCCCGGCGAGGTGGCCCACCTCTGCGTCCTGGCGGCGCCGGGCTCCCGTGGCCGGGGCCTGGCGCGGACGGTCGCCACGGCGGCGACCGGGGATGCGCTCGCGGCCGGACTGCTGCCGCATTGGCGGGCGCGGACCGAGGCCTCCCGGCGGGTGGCCCGCGCGCTCGGCTACCGCGAGCTCGGGCGGCAGCTGAGCGCCCACATCGGACGGCGCGCTGCGGCGCAGGCGACGTAGGGTCGGCAGGTGGCGCCTCACCTCGACGCGTGGGATCCGTGGCTGCCGCAGGTGATCGCGGAACGGCTGGCGGGGCTCGACGTGCCCTGGGGCGTGGCCGGCGGCTGGGCGCTCGACCTGTTCCACGGCCGGCGGACCCGCCACCACGGGGACACCGAGATCGCCGTACCCGCCGACCGGTTCGCCGAGGTGGCGGCCCGCTTCCCGGACTGCGACTTCCATGTGGCCGGGGGCGGTCAGGTCGCACCGTTGTCGCCGGAGTCGCTGCGGGCCCACCACCAGACCTGGGCGTGGCAGCGCGGCGCGGCGGTGTGGCGGTTCGACGTGTTCCGCGAGCCGCACGACGGCGACACCTGGATCTGTCGCCGCGACCCGCGGTTGCGAAGGCCGTACGCGGAGCTCATCCGGCACGACCCGGGCGGGATCCCCTACCTCTGCCCCGAGGTGGTGCTGCTGTTCAAGGCGAAGGCCGAGCGGGACAAGGACCGGGTGGACTTCGACGCGACGGTTCCGCTGCTGTCGTCCGACGAGCGCCGGTGGCTGGACGCGGCCCTGGCGCTGGTGCACCCGGACCACCCCTGGCGGGACCGGCTGCGCTGACCGCCGATGGTGCTGGCACGGTGGACGGATGCCGACGACCGACCGGGCGGTCCGCTGACGAGGACTGGCGGCTGGAGACCCGGTAGGGGCCGGTGTACGTGCGGATGAGGCAGCAGGTGCACGCACCGGAGGCCTCCGTCACCGTCTGGCCGCTACCACCCCACCCGGCCCCGGGCGACGACGCCGGTTAGGGGTGCGTGACCGCCAGGGCCGCCGCGCGGACCTCGGCCGGCGGCTGGTAGCTGTGCACCGCGAGGTAGTGGACCGCGAGCTCAGGCAGCGCGTAGCCGACCTGGGTCCCGAGGACCCGGAACTCGGCGCTACCGCGCGCGACCAGCCCCAGCCGGACCGCCTCCAGCCGGTCGTCGCCGAGGTCGCGCAGGCACAGCTCGCGCAGGTGATAGCCGCGCGTCTGGTGCACCCGTGCCACCGCCAGCCGGGTGAGGGCCGCGACGAGGTCCTCCTCCACATCGCCCACCGGGAAAGGGTGGTCGGCGTCGAGCCAGCCGACGTTGCGCACCGGCAGGTCCGGCCGCGGCTCCTCCCGGCGGTTGTGGGGGTCGGAGAGGTCCCAGTAGGAGTACGGCGACAGATCCGCGAACCAAGGCATGTGCGATTCCCCTGCCACCGGCGGTGCCCGTCTACCGTCCCTCCATGATCACCCCTCCGCCAGCGGAGCTGTTGTCCCGTTTCCCCGAGCTGCGGCCCTCGGTCGGACCGCCACCCGGCTGTACCCCGTAGCTGCTCGACCAGCAGCAGGCAGCCGGGGCGGGCCGCGCTGGTCAGGAGCCGGTCGGGTGCGTCGCCGGCGCGGCCCGCCACGGGGCCCGCCACGCCGGCGCCTCCCACCCGTCGGTCACGTAGATTGACTCCCGGGCCAGCCGGTCCCCCCGGAACTCGAGGATGTCCACCCCGTACTTCGGGGGACCGCCGTCGTACCAGACGAGGAGCTCGGCGACCCAGACGTCACCGCCGCCGCGGACCCGGCCGAGCTCGTAACTGACGGCGGCCGGGTAGCGCCGGCGCCACTCGCGGAAGTTTTCCACCCCGTCGAACCGCTCGCCGGACTGTGGGAACTCCAGGACAGCGTCGGGGTGGTAGATCTCGTGCGCGGTGTCCTCGTCGGTGCCGCTGTGCGCGATGTAGTGCGTCAGCACCGCCCGGACGGCCTGCTCGTCCACGGGTCTCCTCGCAGTCGGTTGCCCGGCACCGAGGCTACGGACATTCGGTGCCGGCGGACCGGGAAAGCCCGAGGCGGGCGGCCCGGGCGTGCAGGTAGCGCTGCTGTGGCAGGTTCAGCGACCGCCGCGCCGCCGTCAGGTACGCCTCCCGCGCCGCGTCCGGCTCCCCGGCCAGCTCCAGCAGGTGCGCCCGGGCCGCGTGCCGCCGCGGGTCGTCGGCGATCCGCCTGTCGGCGGCCAGGCCGTCGAGCAGGTCCAGTCCGGCCCGGGAACCCCGGACCATGGCGATCGCCACGGCGTGGTTCAGCCGGACCACCGGGTTGTCGGAGATCTCCAGCAGCAGCTCGTACAGCGCGACGATCTGCGGCCAGTCGGTCGCCTCGACGCTGGGCGCCTCGTCGTGCAGGGCGGCGATCGCCGCCTGGAGCTGGTACGCGCCGACCGCGCCGCGGGGCAGCGCGGCGCTCACCAGGGCCACCCCCTCGGCGATCTGCTCGCCCCGCCAGCGCCGGCGGTCCTGCTCGGCCATCGGCACCACCTCCCCGCCGGGCCCGGTGCGCGCAAGCGTGCGCGCGTCGGTGAGCAGCATCAACGCCAGCAGGCCGGCCACCTCGGGGTCGTCGGTGAGCCGCTGCAGCATCCGGGCCAGCCGGATCGCCTCGGCGCACAGGTCGGCCCGGTGCAGGTGCGGGCCGGCGGTGCTGGCGTACCCCTCGTTGAAGATCGGTAGAGCACGTGCAGCACCGCGTCGAGGCGGGCAGCCCGCTCGGGGCCCGCGGGCAGGGCGAACGGCACTCCGCTGTCCCGGATGCGCTGCTTGGCCCGGGTGATCCGGCGGGTCATCGTCGCCTCCGGCACCAGGAACGCGCGGGCCACCTCGGCGGTGCTGAGCCCACCGACCGCCCGCAGGGTGAGCGCGATCTGCCCCGCCGGGGGCAGCGACGGGTGGCAGCAGAGGAAGAGCACGATCAGGGTGTCGTCCGCGTCGGCCGCTGGCCGGTCCGCGGCCGGTGCGAGCCGCCGGTCCGGCGGCAGCCGCCGGACCACCGTGTCCTCGCGCCGGCGGCGGGCCCGTTCGCTGCGGAGCAGGTCGGTCAGCCGGCGGGCGGCGACGGTGATCAGCCAGGCCTTCGGGTCGGCGGGCCGGCCGTCGCGGGGCCAGCCGGTGGCGGCGGCCAGCAGCGCCTCCTGGGTGGCGTCCTCCGCGGTGTCGAAGTGCCCGTACCGGCGGATGAGCGCGCCGAGGACCTGCGGCGCCAGGCGGCGCAGCAGGTCCTCGATCCTGTCCTCGGCCACCGTCAGCCCTGAAGCTCCTCGACGGCGTCGAGGATCGGCCGGACGTCGACGTACTCGCCCTCGGCGTCCGGGTTGACGAACCCGGCGGCGATCTCGGTGGCCCGGTCGAAGCTGACGCAGTCGACGAGGCTGTAGCCGGCCAGCACCTCCTGGGTCTCGGCGTACGGGCCGTCGGTCACCACCGGCGCCCCGTCGCGCAACCGGATCCGGCGGGTGTGCACCGGCGCGGTGAGACCCTGGGCGTCGACCAGCTCCCCGGACTCGACCAGCTCCTGGTGGATCGCCTCCATGTGGGCGTGCATCGCCGCCAGCTGCTCCGGCGACATCGGGGGCTGGTCACCGGGCACGCCGGACATGGCGTCGTAGTCCCGCTGGGTGCCGTACAGCATGATCAGGTACTTCACGGTCCTCCTCTCGGCCGGCGCCCGCGGCGCCGCTCACCCGAGACGTCGGCGCCGGGGCGCCGCGCCGGACATTCCGCTGCGAGACTATGCGGCGCTCAGGCCACCCGGCCGGAGGCGAGCAGCGCGGCGGTGGGCAGCACCAGCATCCCCGCGGCGTCGCGATAGCGGGCGCCGAGCCGGTCGTACTCCTCCCGGATCCGGTCGCGGACCGCGGCGGGCTGCCGTTCCATCAGCAGGCCGAGCATGCCAATCCCGTTCGCCGGCCCGGCCCACCAGTCCTCCGGGTCGGCGCGATGCGCCCAGGCCAGCGTCGCGCACCGCACGTCGGCCAGCCCGGCCGCGGCCAGCAGCCCGGCCAGGCCCTCCTCGGTGCGTGGGAAGTTGCGCTCGGTCGCCACTCGCGGCAGGTCCACCGGGGCCTCGCCGCCCGCAGCGGTGAAGATCTCGCCCCAGAGCCGCTGCAGCGGTGGCTGCGGGTACGGCCAGATGGTCACCGCCACCCGGCCGCCGGGCCGGACCACCCGGCACAGCTCCGCCACGCCGGCGGCCGGGTCGCCGACGTGGTTGAGCACGAAGTTGGCCACCGCCGCGTCGAAGCCGCCGGGCGGGAACGGCAGCATCGGCAGCGTGGCCTCGCTGATCTCCGCGCCAGGGGCGTGCCGGCGGGCCGCGTCCAGCATGGTCGGTTCGGCGTCCACCGCCACCACCTCGGCGCCGCGGCCCAGCGCCCGCGCCGCGACGGTGCCGGGCCCGGTGCCGACGTCGATCACCCGCCGTCCGGCCCGCACCGCCGCCGCGTCCAGCAGCGCCTCCGCCGGGTACGCGCAGAGCGCCGCGAAGCTCCGCTCGTACGCCGTGGCCCGCCCCGCCCAGCGCGACCGCTCGTGCACGTCGAACCCGTCGATGATCATGGCAGGCAGCGTAGTCGGGCCGACGGGTGCGCGGTGGTCCTACCGTCGGGGGCATGACGACGATCCTGGTGGTGCTGGCGGTCCTGGCCGTGCTCGTCGGCGGGGCGTACGGCGCGGTCGCGTGGCGGGACCGGCGGCCGACCTCCGACGACCCCGCCGCCGCCCGGGAGGCCCGGGCCCGCCAGCACCGGTACGAGGCCGAACGGCACGGCTCGCAGGGCGACACGTGGCAGCGCGGTCAGCGGGACCCGAACAGCTGAGCGCACCCGGCGGGTCGCCGTTGAACGCGACGGCCCCGGAGCGCGTGATCGACAGGTGTGCATCATCGACGCGCGGTCGGGGTACTGCTGCGCCAGGGACACGACCGGGAGGGCATCGTGGGGGAGAGCGCGCGACGTCGGCAGCCGGGCCTGCTCGCCGGTCTGGTGGTGGCGGTGGTGGTGGCGGCCGGCTGCATGGGCGGCGGGGTCGACCAGGGCGAGCCGCAGCAGCCCGGCCCCCAGCAGACCCGCCCGCAGCAGTCCCGGCAGCCCGCCTCGCCGGGCGCGAAGACCACCCGGGCCGACGGCACCACCAGCGTCGCCGAGTTCAAGCAGGACTTCAGCGCCGCCGTCGGCAGCGCCGAGGACTACTGGACCGCCCAGTTCCAGGCCTCCGGCAAGCGGTTCCAGCCGGTCCGGCGGGTGGTGCCGTACACCCGGGATGGGGAGGTCTCCTGCGGTGGGCAGCCACTGCCTCGCAACAACGCCGTGTACTGCTCGGCGGGGGACTTCATCGCCTACGACGTCAACTGGTCGGTCGGGGCGTTCCGGCAGATCGGCGACGCGTTCCTGTTCTACCTGCTCGGCCACGAGTACGCGCACGGCATCCAGGTCCGCCTCGGCATCCGCTACGACTTCACCATCCAGCAGGAGCTGCAGGCCGACTGCATGGCCGGGGCGTACCTCGGCGACTCGGTCCGCGACGACCGGTTGACCCTCGAGGAGGGCGACCTGGACGAGTTCCGGGAGGGGCTGCTCGCGGTCGGCGACGACCCGGACCAGCCGTGGTTCGCCGAGGGCTCGCACGGCACCGCCGAGCAGCGCACCGACTCGTTCTTCCGCGGCTACGAGAAGTCCCTGGGCGCCTGCGGGCTGGGCTGACCGCGACGATGCCGCAGGTCACGCCGGCCGGTACGGCGCGCGGCGGACGCGGCTCGGCTGGGAGGATCGGCGGGTACGTCCGTACCCGTCAGGAGGCTCCGCTGAGCAGCAACCATCCCGCCGCCGTGCTCTTCGACATGGACGGCACCCTGGTCGACAGCGAGAAACTGTGGGACGTCGCGTTGCAGGAACTCGCGGCGGTGTACGGGGGCAGCATGTCCGACGCGGCGCGCAAGGCGATCATCGGCACCAGCATGGCCCACTCCATGCGGATCCTGCACGACGACCTCGGCCAGCCGGACCGCGACCCGGAGGCCAGTGCCGCCTGGATCAACGCCCGCATCCTGGACCTGTTCCGCACCGGCCTGCGCTGGCGACCGGGCGCGTTGGCGCTGCTGCGGGCGGTTCGCGCGGCGGGCATCCCGACCGCCCTGGTGACCTCCAGCGGCCGACCGCTGGTCGAGGTCGCGCTCGACACGCTGGGCCGGGACAGCTTCGACGCGGTGGTCTGCGGCGACGAGGTGGATGCGGCCAAGCCGCACCCGGAGCCGTACCTGACCGCCGCCCGGCTGCTCGGCGTGCCGATCGGTCGTTGCGTGGCGATCGAGGACTCGCCGACCGGGGTGGCCAGCGCCCTCGCGGCCGGGGCCGCCGTGCTGGCCGTACCGGCGGAGGTGCCGCTGCCGCCGACCGACGGCGTACACCAGCGGGAGAGCCTGACCGCGGCGGACCTGGAGCTGCTGGCGGCGCTGCTCGGCGAGCCGCCCGCCTGACCGCGACGCGAAGGGGGCCCCGCCGGCCGGCGGGGCCCCCTTCGCGTCGCGTGCGGGTCACTCGTGGGCGATGGCGCCCAGCACGTTGATACGCGCGGCCCGCACCGCCGGCAGCACCGCGGCGATCACGCCGATGATCGCGGCCAGGGCGAGGAAGACCCCCATCTGGCCCCACGGCAGGACCAGGTCGGTGATCCCCTCGTCCTTGAGCGCCCGGACCACCGCGGCGCCCAGACCGGTGCCGACCGCCACGCCGAGCAGCGCCCCGAAGATCGAGATCACCACCGCCTCCACGGTGATCATGCGCATGGTCTGCGCCCGACGCAGCCCGATCGCCCGCAGCAGGCCCAGCTCGCGGGTCCGCTCCAGCACCGACAGGGCCAGGGTGTTGATGATGCCGAGCACCGCGATCACGATGGCCAGCGCCAGCAGGATCTGAATCATCCGCAGCGGCGTGTCCAGCTGGCTGGTCTGCTGCTTGATGAACGCGTCCCGGTCCGCCACCGACACCTCGGGACTGTCGGCGAGCAGCGTCTCCACCTGCGGCTGCACGTCGGCGACCCGGGCGCCGGGCGCCAGCTGCACGAAGCCCTGGATCGGCTGCGGGATGGCGAAGTCGGCGGCCGCCTGCGGCGGCAGCACCACCGGGTTGGTCAGCTGCGAGCTCTCGAAGATGCCGCTGACCGTGTACGTCCGCGCCTCGCCCCGGGACAGCTGCACCGTCACCGGGGAGCCGACCGACACGTTCCGCGACTTGGCGGTGTCGGAGCTGAACAGCATCTGGTCCGGGCCGAGCCGGCTGATGTCACCGGCGGTGGCCTTCGCCCCGAAGATCCGCTGCAACGCGGCGACGTTGCTCGACGCCGCCACCCAGGTCCGGGTGCCGTTGACCGTGGCCATGTCGCCGTACTCGCCGTCGACCAGTTGGACGCCCGGGATCGCCGCCGCCTTCGCCAGCACCGTCGGGTCGAAGCTCGGCGGACGCGGCCCGCTCTGCGCCCCGGAGATCACCAGTTCCGCCTTGATGGTGTCCGCGGCCACCTTGCTGATGCTGCCCTTGGCCGAGTCGAGGATCACCGTCACGCCGGTCACCAGGGCGATGCCGACCATCAGCGCGGCCGCGGTGATCGCGGTGCGGCGCGGGTTGCGGCCGGAGTTCAGCCGGCCCAGCTTGCCCGGCACCGACCAGGCGAAGAGCGCCCCGAGCAGGGAGACCACCGGTCGGCTGATCAGCGGCGTCAGCAGCGCCACCCCGATGAAGGCGAAGAGCACGCCGCCGAGGATGGTGGCCAGGGTGTTGTCGCCGGCGTGGCCGTTCAGGCCGAGGAAGAGCAGCGCGGCGCCGATCGCGGTGACGATCCCGCCGGCCACCGTGACCTTGGTCAGCGGGCGGTCCGGGGTGGCCACGTCCTGCATCGCGGCGATCGGTGGGATCCGGGACGCCCGCAGCGCCGGCAGCAGCGCCGCCACCACGGTGATCACCAGGCCCACGCCGAAGGCGCCGATGACCGCCGCCGGCGGCACGCCGAGCCCGGCCAGGCTGAGCCCGCCCGCCAGCTTCCCGAACAGATACGCCAGCAGCGCGCCGACGCCGATGCCGGCGGCGAGCCCCAGCACGGAGGCGATCAGGCCGACCATGATGGCCTCCAGCACCACCGAGCCGATGATCTGCCGCCCGCTCGCCCCGATCGCCCGCATCAGGGCCAGCTCCCGGGTGCGCTGGGCGACGATGATCGAGAAGGTGTTGAGGATCAGGAAGGTGCCGACCAGCAGCGCCACCGCGGCGAAACCGAGCAGGACCTTGTTGAAGAAGGCGAGCGCGTCCTTCAGGCTGGCCGCCTGGTCGGCGGCGGCCTGCTTGCCGGTTTTCACCTCGTAGCCGCCGCCGAGCGCGGTCGCCACGTCGTCGCGCAGCCGCTCGGCCGACACGCCGTCCGCGGCCTTCATGCTGACGTTGGTGAAGGTGTCCGGCTTGCCGAGCATCAGGCGCTGCGCCACCGGGGTGGTGAAGATGACCTCGTTCACCCCGCCCATGGAGTCCCGGCCACCGCTGTAGCCGAAGACGCCGACGAGGGTGAACTCCTTCTTCGGCTCCAGGGTCAGCACGCCGACCCGGTCGCCGACCTTGACCTTCGCCGCGTCCGCGAGGGCCTGGTTGACGACGATCTCGTCGTCGGCCCGGGGCTCCCGCCCGCCGGCGCGGAGCTCGATCAGGTCGCCCTCGCCGACCCAGTTCTCGCCTAGCTGCGGCGGCCCGAACGAGGTGACCACCTTGCCGTTGCTGCCGATCAGCCGGGCACCGTCGGCGTTGACCAGGCCCTTGACGTCTGCCGCGCCCGGCACCTTCGCCTTCACCTGGTCGACCACGGAGGCCGGCACCGGGGCGGGCACCTGCTCGCCCTCGGCCTCGCCGAGCGCGACCTTCGGCTTCCCGGAGACGATGACGTCGATGTGCGAATACCCGTCGGCGAAGACCGCGTCGAACGATCTGCCGAGGGTGTCGGTCAGCACGAACGCGCCGGAGACGAACATGACGCCCAGCACGACCGCCAGGCCGGACAGCAGGAGGCGCACCTTGCGCGCCAGCAGGCTCTTCCACGTGGCGCGGAACATCAGCGCGCCACCTCGGCCGGGGCGTCCAGCTTCTTCATGGTGTCCAGCACCGTGTCCGCGGTCGGCTCGACCAGCTCGGAGACGATCTGCCCGTCGGCCAGGAAGATCACCCGATCGGCGTACGCGGCGGCGGTCGGGTCGTGGGTGACCATCACGATGGTCTGGCCGTGCTCCCGTACCGAGTTGCGCAGGAAGTTCAGCACCTCGGCACCGGACCGGGAGTCCAGGTTGCCGGTCGGTTCGTCGGCGAAGATCACCTCGGGGCGGGCGACGAGGGCCCGCGCGCAGGCCACCCGCTGCTGCTGGCCGCCGGAGAGCTGCGCCGGCCGGTGAGTCAGTCGGTCCCGCAGGCCGACCGTGTCGATCACCGTGTCGTACCAGGCCGGGTCCGGCTTGCGGCCGGCGATCGACAGCGGCAGCAGGATGTTCTCCTGAGCGGTGAGGGTGGGCAGCAGGTTGAACTGCTGGAAGATGAAGCCCACCTTGTCCCGGCGCAGCTTCGTCAGCCCGGAGTCGCCGAGCCCGGTCACCGTCGTGTCCCCGATCGCGACCGTGCCCTTGGTGACCGAGTCCAGGCCGGCCAGGCAGTGCATCAGCGTCGACTTGCCCGAACCGGACGGGCCCATGATCGCGGTGAACCGGCCGCGTTCGAACTCGGCGGTCACCCCCCGCAGCGCGGCGACCTGCGCCTCGCCGCTGCCGTACACCTTCCACACGTCGTTGGCCCGGGCTGCGGCTTGCGCCTGCGGACCCACCGTCGCGGTCACGTCATCTACCTCTTCCGTCTGCCTGCTGTTTTCCGCACCGCCCCCGCTGGCCGGTGCGGCACTCTCCCCATCCTCGGCCCGGGGGCTGGAGGATCCGTCCACCCCTGGGCGTACCCGGTGCCGGAGATCGTGCTGCGGGTCGGCCCCGATCCCGACTCAGGGTTGCCCCTGACCCGACCGTGGTCGACCGATTTCCCGCACCGCCGGGACGTCGTCGTCGACGCTAGGACCTGACGTCACGTCATGGTCAACCCCGCCGCGCCGCCGATGGTCACGGTAGGTGACGAGGGCAACTCGGCGATGGCGCGCGGCCCTCCCGCCGCTCACGCACCGGGACGGACCAATCCCGTCTCGTACGCCAGCACGACCGCCTGCACCCGGTCGCGCAGCCCCAGCTTGGTCAGCACGTGCCCGACGTGGGTCTTGATGGTGGTCTCGCTGACCGACAGCGCCCGGGCGATCTCCGCGTTGGACAGCCCCCGGGCGACCTGCACCAGCACCTCGCGTTCCCGCTCGGTGAGCGCGCTGAGCGCCTTCGGTGGGCTCGCCGCCGGGTCGGGCAGCACGTCGGCGAAGCGGTCCAGCAGCCGCTTGAGGATCCGCGGCGCGACCACCGCCTCCCCGGCGGCCACCGTCCGGATCGCGGTGACCAGGTCCTCCGCCGGCACGTCCTTGGCCAGGAACCCGCTCGCCCCGGCCCGCAGCGCGCCGACCACGTACTCGTCGAGGTCGAAGGTGGTCAGGATCAGCACCCGTACCGGCAGCCGGGCGTCGACGATGGCCCGGGTCGCGGCGACCCCGTCCATCCGGGGCATCCGGATGTCCATCAGCACCACGTCCGGCAGCAGCCGCCGGGACAGCTCCACCGCCTCCAGGCCGTCCCCGGCCTCCGCCACGATGTCCAGGTCGTCCGCGGTGCCGAGCACCATCCGGAAGCCGGTACGCAGCAGCGGCTGGTCGTCGGCGAGCAGGATCCGCACCGGCCGTGCCGGCGCCGCGCTGTCGGTCATCGGATCTCCCCGTCGTGCTGCTCGTGCCGGCCTGGTACGTCATGCCGGCTAAGAGGGCATCCCGTCTAGGTGTGTATGGATGTGTCTGTTTCGGGGTGGTCATCGCGCCAGGATGGGGTCGATTCGTGGGTCAGTCGACGGCTCATGTTGTCGATCATGGCCCAGTGGATGTGGGCGC
>NZ_JAPFQV010000071.1:0-32856 GCF_033804685.1 Micromonospora sp. RTP1Z1 | reverse complement strand
ACGACCGCTAGTCGCACGCCACCGTCGCCGCGCCCGTCGTACCCCCGGTGGCGCCCGCCGTGTCCCCGACCGTGCCGGTGGCGACCCCCGCGGCCCGGTCGTCGTGGGCCTGGGTCCGCACGCTCGGAGGGTTCGGGGTGCTCGCCGCCCTGCTCTGGTGGGTGGGCGCCGGGCCGTTCCTCGACGGGCTGCGGCTGATCGACGGCCCGGCGCTCGCCGCGGCCCTCGCCATCGGGCTGGTCACCACCGTCTGCTGCGCCTGGCGGTGGGCGCTGGTCGCGGGCGGCCTCGGCGTACGGCTGCCGATGGGCGCCGCGGTGGCCCACTGCTACCGCGCGGTCTTCCTCAACTCGACGCTCCCCGGCGGGGTGCT
Organism: Micromonospora sp. RTP1Z1; assembly: GCF_033804685.1. NCBI lineage: Bacteria > Bacillati > Actinomycetota > Actinomycetes > Micromonosporales > Micromonosporaceae > Micromonospora > Micromonospora sp. RTP1Z1. Next base: position 32,483 of record NZ_JAPFQV010000071.1, on the reverse strand, counting down.
CGGCGACGTGGACCGCGCGGTGCGGCACGGCCGGGACGCCGGCGACGTCGGCCGGGGCATCCGCGCGGTGGTCTGGGAACGCACCGCCGGGCAGGTCGTCCAGCTCGTCATCGCCGTGCTCGTGCTGACCGCGCTCCCGTCGCCGGTCCGGCCGTACCTGCCCGCGGTGACCGGAGTGCTGCTGGCCGTCGGGCTCGGCCTGGTCCTGCTCGCCCGGGCGGCGCCCCGCTCCGGCGCTTCCCGGTGGGGGCGGGCGCTGCGCACCGGAGTGGCCGACGTCCGGGCCGGACTGCTCGCCCGGCGGACCTGGCTCGGCGTGGTGGTCGCCTCCGCCGTGGTGGTGGCCGGCCACCTGGCCACCTTCGTGGTCGCGGCCCGCACCGCCGGCGCCGACGCGCCGCTGGCCCGGCTGGTGCCGCTGACGTTGCTCGCCCTGCTGGCGATGGGGCTGCCGGCCAACGTCGGCGGGTTCGGCCCGCGCGAGGGGGTGGCCGCGTGGGCCTTCGCCGCCGCCGGCCTGACCGCCGCGCAGGGCGTCGCCGCCGCCATGGTGTACGGCGCGCTGGTCCTCGTTGCGAGCCTGCCCGGCGCGGCAGTGCTGCTGCTGCGCCGGTTCGGGGCCACGGCGGCGAGCACCGATCGCTGACCGCGCCTACGGTGGACCTTGGTGGGCACTGCCGGCGCGTCCGGCGGCACCGGACGGAGGAGAGCAATGGACGAAGCGCTGCCGGCGGCGACGGTGCGTACCCAGGTCACGGTCCCACTGCGGTTCCCCGACGGGTACGTCACGACCGCCCGGGTCTTCTCGTTCGACGGCCTGGCGGACGGCCGGGAGCATCTCGCGTTCGGCCTCGGTGACTGGGCGGCGACCGTGGCCGGGCAGATCACCGGCGGACCACCGCCCCTGGTCCGGCCGCACAGCGAGTGCCTGACCGGGGACGTCTTCGGCAGCCAGCGCTGCGACTGCGGCCCGCAGCTGCGGGAGGCGGTCGAGCGGATCGCCGAGGCCGACGGTTTCCTGCTCTACCTGCGGCAGGAGGGGCGCGGCATCGGCCTGTACGCCAAGCTCGACGCGTACGCCCTGCAGGACGCCGGCCTGGACACGTACGAGGCGAACCTGGCATTGGGTCGGGGCGCGGACGAGCGGGACTACACGGTGGCCGGGCAGATGCTGGCCGCGCTGGGCGTGTCCCGGGTCGCCCTGCTCAGCAACAACCCGGACAAGGCCGCCCAGCTCGACCGGCTCGGCGTGACGGTGACCGAACGGGTGTCGACGGGCGTGCACCTGTCCCCGGCCAACGCCGGCTACCTGGCGGCGAAGGTCAGCCGCGGCGACCACGCCCTCGACCTGCCGTTGGTGCCGTGACCGGGCGGCCGTACGTGCTGCTCAGCTGCGCGATGTCGATCGACGGTTACATCGACGACGCCACCACCGAGCGGCTGCTGCTCTCCAACGCCGACGACCTGGACCGGATCGACGGGGTCCGGGCCGGCTGCGACGCGATCCTGGTCGGCGCGGGCACCGTCCGGCGGGACGACCCCCGGCTGCTGGTGCGCTCCGACCGGCGCCGGGCCGAGCGGGTGGCCCGGGGCCTGCCGCCGTCCCCGGCGAAGGTCACCCTCACCGCCAGTGGAGACCTCGACCCGACGTCCCGCTTCTTCACCATGGGCGACGCGACGAAGCTGGTGTACTGCCCGAGCGGCGCGTCGGAGAAGACCCGGGAGCGGCTGGGCGGGGTGGCCACCGTGGTCGACGCCGGCGAGCCGGCCAGCCCGGCCGCGGTGCTGGCCGACCTCGCCGCCCGGGGCGTCCGCCGGTTGATGGTCGAGGGCGGCGGCAGCGTGCACGCCCAGTTCCTCAGCGCCGGCCTCGCCGACGAGCTGCACCTCGTGGTCGCGCCGTTCTTCGTCGGCGACGGCCGGGCGCCGCGCTTCGTCGGGGACGGCCGCTTCCCCTGGCATTCGGGCCGGCGCGCGCGGGTGCTGGATGTCCGCCAGATCGGCGACGTGGTGCTGACCCGGTACGCCCTCTCCGACCGCTGCGAGGGCGGATGACCACCGGTCAGACCACCGGCAGGCCGAGCGCCTCGTCGACCCGGCTCAGCACCGCCACGTCGTCCTCGCCCACCCCGCGCAGCAGGTCGATGGCGGTGGCCCGGATCTGACCGACGATCATCACGACCGGCAGCGGCGGGTCGGAATCGAGCAGCTCGGCGCCGATGCGAACCGCCGCCAGGGCCGCCTCGTCGGCCCGGCCCACGTGCCGGTCGGCGTCGTCGTGGCCGGTCAGGTCGGTGGCGAGCGCCGCACCGGCGGCGCGTACCGCCTCGGCGAGCGCGCGGATCGCGGCGCCCAACTCCGGCGGCGTCGCCGTGTGCAGCCGGGTCAGGGTGACCCCGTTGCGGGCCAGCACCCGGATGTTGCGTACGGCATAGTCGAGCTGCCGGGCGGTGGCCTCGACCTCCTCGACCTGGCCCAGGTGCCGGCGGCGGCGGACCCGCAGCCGCAGCGTCTCGCCGCAGGCCTGGACCGCGCAGCGCAGCCGTTCCACACAGTCTTCCACCTGGCGGGCCCGGTCCAACGCCGCGTGGGCGGCCGTCTCGTCGCACCGGCCGAGCGCGTCGTCGATCCGGTCGAGCAGCTCGGCCAGATCGGTGAAGGTCTGCCGAGCCTCGGCGACCAGCGGGGCGAGCGGGTCGCGGGCGGTCACGAGCTGGCTGGCGGCGAGCGCCACCGCCCCGCCGATCAGCGCGTCGACGAACCGGAACGGCGCGAAGCCGCCCTTCGGCGCGGCCACCACGACCAGGTACAGCGCGGAGAGCGCGGTCTGGATGATCAGTGTGCTGCTCGCGCCGGCGGCCACCGTGATGCCGAGGGTCAGCAGCAGCACGATCAGCATGGTCCCGGTGCCCGGGCCGAGCGCGTGCACCACCAGGTCGGCGATGAGCACCCCGCCGGCCACGCCGAGGATCAGCTCGACGCTCTGCCGGACCCGCTTCCCCCGGGACTCACCGAGGACGATCAGCGCGGCGCTGGGCGCGAAGAGCGGGTCCGGGTGGCCGATGAGCCGCGCGGCGATCAGCCACGCCACGGTCGCGGCGAGCGCGGCCTCGACGACCGGGACCCACCCCTCCCGCAGCCGCCCGACGGCGGCCTTTCCCCAACCTCGCACTGTCCGCACCCTCCTAGGCGGACCGGCGCACCACCGGACCGACGATTCCGGCCGGACCTACTTCTACCCGCGACGTTGATCGTCGTAACAGGACCGTCCCCGCACCTGGCGGGTTATGACCACCCTCACGTCCGTGCCTTACCGCCCCCGGGGGATCAGGGCCGACGTACCGGGGCCGGGGTGGCCTCGCGGATCTCGGTCACGCGGCGACGCAGCACGGGCCGGGCGGGAACGATCGGCGCGTCCCGGCCGGTGCCGTGCCGGCCGTCGCCGTGCCGGCGGCCGGCGGAGGAGGTCCTCTCCTCGTGGTAGTCCTGCTCCACGTTGACCGTCCAGACGTCGTGACCGGCGCCGTGGGCGATGTTCTCGGCGGTCAGCATCGCGGTCAGCATCGAGTGGTCCTGGTTGTTGTAGCGGTGCATGCCGTTGCGCCCGACCGGGTGCACGTTCGGCACCTCACGGGTCAGCCAGTCCCGGATCACGTCGACGTTCTGCTGGTACCGCTCGTCGTACACCGGGTACGCCTTCGGCATCCGGACGACGTAGCCGGCCTCCACGCAGCCCGGCCGGACCAGGCCGAGCCCCTCCAACTCCGCGGTGGCGAGCGCGACCAGGTCCGGGTCGGGCGTCCGCCACATCTCGTCGTCCTCGAAGACGAAGTACTCCAGCCCCAGGCAGGTCCTCCCGTCCTTGACCAGGTACGGCGACCAGGAGCCGAAGTTCTGGATCCGACCCACCCGGACGGCCGGGTCGTGCACGTAGATCCAGTTGTCCGGGAACGAGAACTCCTCCGGGACGACCAGCGCCACGGTCAGGAAGTCGCGGTAGCGCAGGTCGTCGGCGGCGGCGAGCACCTGCGGCGGCGCCGCCGGGCGCAGCGCGCGCACCAGCGCGGAGATCGGCATCGAGGAGATCACGTGGTCGGCCGGCTCGGTCCGTTCCCCGTCCGCGTCGGCCACCGTCACGCCGGTGGCCCGGGCGGCCGCCGGGTCGCGGTGCACGGCCGTCACCCAGGTTCCGGTACGCACCGACCCGCCCCGCTTCTCGACCTGCTCGGTGCAGCGCTCCCACATCATCCCGGGCCCGTGTTTCGGGTACTGGAACTCCTCGATCAGGCTGGTCACGTCCTTGCGGTTCCGCCGCGGCAGCAGCGCGTTGGCCATCGCTTTCGACAGCGAGAGGTTCTTGATCCGCTGGGCGGCCCAGTCGGCCTGCAACTGGTCGGCCGGCATCCCCCAGACCTTCTCGGTGTACGTCTTGAAGAACTTCGAGTAGAGCCGCCAGCCGAATCGGGCGGAGACCCAGCCCTCGAAGTGCGACTGGTCCTTCGGTGGCCGCAACCGCGCCCGCCCGTACGAGCCGACGCAGCGCAACGCTTCGATGATGCCCAGGTTGCGCAGCGCGTTACCGGCGTTGAGCGGGTAGTCGTAGAGCGCGCCCCGGTAGTAGATCCGGCTCATCCGGGGCCGGAGTAGGAAGTCCTCGTCGGGCAGGATCTCGTGCCAGAACGCCTCCACCCGGGACACCTTGGTGAAGAACCGGTGGCCGCCGATGTCGAAGCGCCAGCCGTCCCGCTCCACGGTGCGGCTGATCCCGCCGACCACGTCGTCGGCCTCGAAGACCCGGACCGGCTCACCGTGCCGGAGCAGTTCGTACGCAGCGGTCAGCCCCGCCGGCCCCGCGCCGATGACCACGGTGCCGCTCTTCTCGCCCATGCTGTCCGTGCCCTCCGCCGCCGGCCTGTTCGTTGCGGCAGCGCGGTTACCCGTTTCGCCCCCGATCTCACCTTTCTGCGCGCCGAGATTGTCGCCGGTCGTCGGGCCGCTCGCCGCCCCGCGCTCGCCGCGGTCGCCTCCGGGAACCCGCACCGTCGGCGATGGGCAGACGTCCACCGCCCGCGGGCAGGTGTCAACGGCCGCGGAACGGGGATCCCGGGCGACGGTTCGCGGTCCGGGAGCGGTCGCGGGCGGGCGACGCGTGGGGGACGGATGGTGAACGGGCAACGGGCCGACGCGGCCGGCGGTTCCGCCACGTCCCGGCTGACCCGTGGCACGGCCGGCGGCCCCGCCACGGACCGCCCGAGGCCGGGGGCCCGGCTCCGCCGCGCCGGCCGGGGGGTGTCCCGCCTCGCCGCCCGGGTGCCCGCACCGTGGGGGTTCGTGCTGGCGGTCTTCGTCGGCTCGAAGGTCGTGCTCAGCCTGGTCGGCGTGATCGCGCTGAGCGCCTGGGACGGTGTTCCCGGCGCACCGCCCGCCGACGAGGCGATGATGCGCGCTCAGCAGCATGCCGTCTCGCCGTACCGGTGGATCTCGCTCTGGTTCGCCTGGGACTCGTTCCTCTACGACCACCTGGCCCGGCTGCCGCTGGACCGGCCCTGGCCGGACGTCGGCTTCCCGCTGCTCTATCCCTTCCTGGCCCGGTCGGTCGGGCCGCTGCTCGGTGGGCACACCGCCTGGGCCCTGCTGCTGGTCAGCAACCTCGCACTGGTGTTCCAGCTCTACTACGCCCATCAGCTCGGCGCCCGCCTGCTCGGCGGGGGCGACGCGGCCGGCACGGCGGGCGCCGAGGCGGGCGGCGACGACCCGGCGGCGGGTCGCCGGTTCGTCCGCTACCTGCTGCTGCTGCCGACCGCGTTCCTGTTCCAGGCGGCGCTGACCGAGTCGCTCTTCCTCTGCCTCGCCCTGGCCGCCTTCTGGTACGCCGAGCGGCGCCGCTGGCTGCTGGTGGGGATCGTCGGCTACTTCCTGGCGCTGAGCCGCTCGGTCGGCTTCCTGGTCGTCGTCCCGCTGGCCCTGGTCCTGCTGCGCCAGCACGGGTACCGGCTCGATCCCCGCACGCTCGGGCGGTACCTGCGGCTCGGCTGGCCGCTGCTGCTCGTACCGGGCGGCTGGCTGACGTTCATGGCGTTCTGCCGCTGGCAGGCCGGCGACTGGTTCGCGTACCAGCACGCCCAGAAGCGGGGCTGGGGGATCACCCTGCAGGACCCGCTGTGGGTGGCCTGGCACGGGCTGGCCGGCGGCACCGGCGCGGACGCGTTGCGGGTCTGGTTCGCGGTGGCCGTGTTGGTGATCGCCGTCGTCGGCCTTCGCCGGGCCGAGCTGCCGTACCTGGTCTACACGGTGATCGTGGTGCTGGTGCCGCTGTCGATGGGGCCGCCGGTCTACAAGAGCCTGCTGCGTTACCTGGTCGTGGCGTTTCCGGTCGCGCTGGTGCTGGCCCGCTGGGCCCGCCGGGCCAGCCTCGACACCTGGCTGACCGCCGCGCTGGCCGTGCTCCAGGGGGCGCTCTTCGTGGTGTGGCTGACCTACTGGACGCACTTCATCATCTGAGTCCGGCCTTGCTATGCAACGAGTTGCATAGCAGGATGCTGGCATGTCGCTGGAGCACGCCATCCTGGTCTCGCTGCTGGAGCAGCCGGCCTCCGGGTACGACCTGAACCGGCGCTTCGACCGCTCGATCGGCCGCTTCTGGACCGCCACCCACCAGCAGATCTACCGGGTGCTCAAGCGGATGGAGGCGGACGCCTGGATCACCGCCGAGGAGGTCGGCCAGGACGGGCTGCCCGACAAGAAGGTCTGGTCCGCCGCGCCGGCCGGCCGGGCCGCGCTGATCACCTGGCTGCGCGCCCCGGTGCAGCCCGAGGCGGTCCGGCACGAGCTGGCCGTCAAGATCCGCGGCGCGGCGTTCGACGACCCCGCCGGGCGTGCCGCGCTGGTCACCGAGGTCGAGCGGTACCGCGCCGACCACGAGACCACCCTCGCCGGCTACCTGGCCGGCGAGCGCCGCGACTTCCCGGACCCCGAGGCGCTGGACGCCCGCGGGTCGCTCCAGCACGTCGTGCTGCGCGGCGGCATCGCGTACGAGCGGATGGTGCTGGCCTGGCTCGACGACGTCCTCGCCACCCTCCGCGACCTCGACCCCCCGACCAGGAAGGCGACCCCGTGACCGACCCGCTGCTGCTCAACCCGCGCACCTACGACCCCACCCACCTCGACGAGCCCTCCCGCCGGCTGCTGCGGGCCACCGTCGACTGGTTCGAGCAGCGCGGCAAGCAGGCGCTCGTCGACAGCTACAACCGGCGCGACTGGTACGGCGACTTCCTCGCCTTCGCCGCGAAGGAGGGCCTGTTCGCCACCTTCCTCACCCCGGCCGCGGACGGCGGCGGCGACCCGGACAAGCGCTGGGACACCGCGCGCAACGCGGCGCTGAGCGAGATCCTCGGCTTCTACGGCCTCGGCTACTGGTACACCTGGCAGGTCACCGTCCTCGGCCTCGGCCCGGTCTGGCAGAGCGACAACGCCGCCGCCCGGGCCCGCGCCGCCGAGCTGCTCGACGCCGGGCATGTGATGGCCTTCGGGCTCTCCGAGCGCCCGCACGGGGCCGACATCTACTCCACCGACATGCTGCTCACCCCGGACGGCGCGGGTGGCTTCCGGGCCACCGGCGGCAAGTACTACATCGGCAACGGCAACGTCGCCGGCCTGGTCTCCGTCTTCGGCCGCCGGGCCGACGTCGAAGGTCCCGACCGGTACGTCTTCTTCGCCGCCGACAGCCGGCACCCGGCGTACCGGCTGGTCGGCAACGTGGTGAACGCACAGATGTACGTCAGCGAGTTCCGGCTGGAGGACTACCCGGTCCGCGCCGAGGACATCCTGCACACCGGCAAGGCCGCCTTCGACGCGGCGCTGAACACCGTCAACGTCGGCAAGTTCAACCTCTGCACCGCCTCGATCGGCATCTGCGAGCACGCCATGTACGAGGCGGTCACCCACGCCCACCACCGGGTGCTGTACGGCCGGCGGGTCACCGACTTCCCGCACGTCCGCCGGGAGCTGACCGACGCGTACGCCCGCCTGGTCGCGATGAAGCTGTTCAGCGACCGGGCGGTCGACTACTTCCGCTCGGCCGGCCCCGACGACCGGCGGTACCTGCTGTTCAACCCGATGACCAAGATGAAGGTCACCACCGAGGGCGAGAAGGTCATCGACCTGCTCTGGGATGTGATCGCCGCGAAGGGCTTCGAGGCGGACACCTACTTCGACAAGGCCGCCAAGGACATCCGCGGGCTGCCGAAGCTGGAGGGGACGGTGCACGTCAACCTGGCGCTGATCCTCAAGTTCATGGCGAACTACCTGTTCCAGCCGACCGACCACCCGCCGGTGCCGACCCGCCACGACCCGGCCGACGACGAGTTCCTGTTCCGGCAGGGCCCGGCCCGCGGCCTCGGCGCGATCCGCTTCCACGACTGGCGGGCCGCGTACGACGCGCAGGCCGCCGTGCCGAACGTGGCCCGGTTCCGGGAGCAGGCCGACGGGCTGTGCGGCCTGCTCGTCGCGCACGCGCCGAGCGAGGATCAGCAGCGGGACTTGGACTTCCTGCTCGCCCTCGGCCAACTCTTCGCGCTGGTCGTGTACGGCCACCTCATCCTTGAGCAGGCCGAGCTGACCGGGTTGGACGGCGACCTGCTCGACGAGATCTTCGACCTGCTGGTCCGGGACTTCTCCGGGTACGCCACCGAGCTGCACGGCAAGGCGGCCACCACGGAGGAGCAGGCCGCCTGGGCGCTGGCCCACGTCCGGCGCCCGGTGCGGGACGCCGAGCGCACCACCCGGGTCTGGGAGCGGGTGGCCGCCCTCTCCGGTGCGTACGAGATGCACCCCTGACCGATCCGCCTCACCGCCCGGTTCCTGTTCTTCCCGCTACAAACCTGATGACGTGAACGGATCAACTCGGCGCGATCCGTTCACGTCGTCAAGTTCGTAGGGACAAGCGGGGATCCGGTCGTCCGGCCCGGCCGACCGCCCCGACGCTTCGCGCCCGCTCTGCCGGGCCGGCCCCGGAGTGCACGCCCGCGTCCCGGCTCGGCCGCGTCCCGGACTGGCCCGCGTCCCGGCTTCACGCGATCCGGTTGGCCTGGTCGGTGTCCGGGCCGGGCCGCGTCCCGGCCCGGCCGGCCCGCGTCGCGGCCCGTCAGGCCAGCGCGGTGGTGAGCCGGCGGGCCTCCGTCACCAGCCGGCTCCCGCCGCCCCGCGCCACCACGTCGGCCAGGCCCGGCACCTCGATCCGTACCCCGGTCGCGGTGGTGGTCTCCGCGGCCAGGGTGAGCAGGTCCGGGGTGCCCCGCGGTGGCGTCGGCGCGGCCAGCAGCGCCGGCAGCGCCGCGGCGAGCAGCCGCCAGGTGCTCAGCCGGGCACCGGCCGCGACCGCGTCGCGCAGCGGGGTCGCCGCCCGGGGGAGCGTCACCTGGCCGTCCGCCGCCAGCGCGCCGAGCCGCACGCCCACGGCCGGCGCGTCCAGGTCCCCGGACGCCGCCAGCATCAGCAGGGCGTCGAGCGTGGCGACCCGGTCCACCTCGTGCCGGGCGCACAGCCCGTACGCCAGCACCAGGTCGAGCGCCGGGCCGCCCGCGCCCGTGCACTCGGCCAGCACCGGCAGGACCGTGGCACCCTCCCGCAGGTCCTCCTGCGCCGCCTTCGCGACCTCGGCCAGCAGGTGCGCGGCGACCAGCCCTCGGTCCCCGGGCAGCAGGGCCGGCCACAGGTCGCCCCAGCCGCCGTGCCCCCGTCCGACCAGGTGCGCCGGCACGGTGAGCAGCCCGAGCGGGTCGGCCACGCCGTCGGGCGGGGTGGTGGCGACCACGGTCCGCCGTTCCGGCATGCGGTCGTACCGGAAGTCGTAGTCGCCTATCCGCTCCCGCCGGCCGACCGTCACCACCCGGTGGACCGGTGCCGGGAGGACGTCCCCCCGCAGCCAGCCGGCCAGCTCGGCGCCGGCCGGCGTGCCGAGCGCCGCCGCCCGCGCCGCCAGCGCCTCGTCCACCCCGGCGGGCAGCCGCAGCAGCGCCTGGGTGAGGTCCCACCGCCAGACCGGGCGGCCGCCGAGGGCGGCCAGCCGGTCGTACAGCGCGGTCGGGTCGAGGGCGCTGGTGGCCGAGGTGGGCGCGGCGAGCAGGCCGGGATCGCCCCGCCCGTCCAACCGCTGCCCGATCTCGGCGAGCCGGGCGCAGTACACCTGCGCCAACGCGGACCGGCGGGGCGGCTCGCCGGCCAGCCGGCCCCGGAACGGGCGCAGCGCCCGAGGGCGGGACTCGGTGAGGATTCCGGCCCACTGGTCGCGGCGGGTGGCCGCCTCGGCCGGGGCGGCGGCGGCCAGCAGGACCCCGTGCAACTGGGCCGACAGGTTGAACACCGCCCACGGGTGGTCGAAGTCGCCGACCTGGTGGCGTTGCAGCACCGGCAGCAGCGCGGACTCCAACCGGTCCCGGTCGGTGGTGCCCAACCGGACCAGCCCGTCGAGGACCCGCTCGACCGCCAGCGCCGGCCAGCGCCGGCCGAGCAGCGCCGACACCTCCTCGACCAACTCGTCCACCTCGGCGATCGGGGACGGGACGGCCGCCGCCGGCGCCGGGGGAGGCAGCTCGTCGCCGGCCACCGTCACCGCGACGGAGCGAACCGGCCGGTGCCCGTGCCGCTGCGCCAGCGCCACCGCTCGGTCCCGCAGGTCCGCCGCCGGATGTTCGGTGGCCACCGCGAGCGCGGCGGCGACCTCCGCCGCCCGGTCCGGCTGCTGCCGGGCGAGCTTGTCCAGCCAGGACAGCTGCGCCCGCACCAGCGCCTTCTCCGGCCGGGTCAGCACCGCCCGGGCGGCGTCCAGCAGGGGCTCCAGCTCCACCGCGTCACCCGGGTCGCGCAGCGTCCGCAGCGCCGTCGTGGCGACCGGCCCCGGCCCGTCGGCGAGCAACCGCAGGTACGCGCTCGCCCGCGCCGCCACCTCCTCCGGGGTCGGCGTCAGCAGGTCGTGCAGGGCCAGGAACGGGCGCAGCGCGACCGGCCGGTCCCCGCTCAGCAGCCGACCGAGGACCCCGTCCAGCAGGACCGTCCGGTCGACCCGCCCCTCCGCCGCCAGCGCGGCCAGGGCCCGGGGTGCCGCCTGCCGGTCGCCGCCGAACGTCAGGTCGGCTCCGACGCCGTCCACCTCGAACAGCCGGGGCAGCAGCACGTCCAGGAACGGGTCGGCGCGCAGCCGGTCGAGCAGGGGTGGCTGCTGCTGGCCGGAGGGCTGCTGCCACCACATCGCGTACGCCCAGCCGGCGACGAACGCGTCCCCGGGCGGCGGCGCCACCTTCTCCGCCAGCAGGAGCCCCGCCGTGAAGTGCCAGCCTTCCCACGGCTCGCTGCGGCGCATCCGGTCGGCCAGCTTGTACGCCAGGTCGGCCAGCCAGGTCACGCCCCGCTGCCGGGCCATGGCGACCACCGGCTCCGGGTCGGCGTCCCGCAGCATGACCGACCGCCGGCCGAGCAGCGCCGCCGCCTTCGTCGCGGTGCTGAGCGTGCCGACGGCCGCCAGCGCCAGCGCGGTCGCCTCCTTCCCCCACCACCAGTTGTCGCGCCGCCGCCGGACGTGGGCGACCAGTTCGTCGCCGAGCGCCCGGCGGGCCGGCTCGTCCAGCCCGTTCAGCACCGACCGGACGGCGCGCACGTCGCCCCGGATCAGGGACTCGAAGAAGTCCGTCACGCCCCCACCTCCGCCGGCGCCGCCACCATCGACACGGCCAGGGCGTGTTTGCAGGGCCCGCGCTGCCCGCGGTGCCGCCCCCACCACCGGCAGGAGCAGGTGTACGCCCCGTCCGGCAGCCGCCGCACCCGGTAGACCTCGTCGCCGCTGCGTACCGTGGCGTGCTCGCCCTCCCGGGCGACCGCGCCGCGCTCGACCAGCACCCGGGCGCCGACCAGGCGCGGGTTGTCCCGCTCGGCCCGCCCCGCGTCGTACGGCATGACCCGGTGGAAGTGCCCGCCCTCGGCCACGTCGTAGCCGACCCGCCCGGCGGTGCCGAGCTGGGCCAGCGCGGCGCGGACCCGGTCGTCGGGCAGCCCGGCCGCGTCGGCGAGCGCGGCGACGTCGATCGTCGGGTCCCAGGAGAGCAGGGCGCCGACCAGCTCCGCGTCGTCGACCACCTCGTCACCGGCGAGCGCGAGCAGGGCCGCTCCCTCACCGGAGAACCCCCGGTACGGCTCGGGGGAGAGGGTCAGCGACAGCCGCAGCGCCCCGGTGTCCAGCACCCAGGTGCTCGGCACGGCGGGGAGCCGGCCCGCACCGACGGCCCGTACACCCGCAGCGTGTCCGCGTGGCGGAGCAGGCCGCGCAGCGCCGCGAGCCGGCCTGCGCCGGCCAGGCAGACGGCGCCCGGCACGGGTCGCGAGGTGAGCCGGAGCGTACGCCCGGCGGGCACCGCCCAGAGCACCGAACGGTCGGTGCCGCCGGGTAGCCGGCGCAGGAAGGCAGCGGCCCCCGCGGCGGGGATCTCGGCGCGCGGCTCGAACGCCGCGGTGAGCACCTGCACCTCGGCGAAGCCGCGCAGCCAGCGCCCCGGTAGCGGGACCTTCCGCTCCACCACCGTGCCGTCCATCGTGGACACCGTCAGGTCGTCCGGGCCGACGGCCACGTGCAGCGGTTCGATCCGCCGACCCGGGCCAACGCCTCCCGCAATGGCGGGTTGACGTCGACGTTGGTGGTGCCGTGCCCGACGACCTCGCCGTCGAAGCCGGCCGGTAGCACGTCCATCCGGGCGTACACCCCGCAGCAGCCGGAGAAGGACTCGAAGCGCAACCGGTCCCGGCTGCCCGTCACCACCGGGTCCAGGCTCGCCGGGTTGACCGGCTGGTGGTAGCGGGTGCGAGCCACCTCGGCGACGGCGAGCAGCCCGGCGGCCGCCGCCGCGGGGGTGGTGAGGAACCCGGAGAAGAAGCGCGGGTTGGCCGCCGGGCCGCCGCAGGTCTGGAGGTCGAGACCGGCGGCGCGCAACGCGGACGGCTGGAGGTATCGGTACGTCTGGACGGCGTTCACGGCGCACACGGTAGGGCGACCGACCGACATCCGCTGGGCGGGGTGCTCACCGGCCGGGTCGTGGACTCGCGCACCCGGCAGCCGGTGCCGGGGGTTTGCCCGCTCGCGTACGTCGGCCGGGACGGTGACACCGTTCCCTTCCAGCAGCAGGAGTGCTCCGACGCCGACGGACGGTGGCGGGTGTCCGCCCTGCCCGCCAAGCCGACCACCGTCCGGCTGTGGGGCGGCGACCGGTACGGGGTGGTGTGGATCTACAACGCGGACACCCAGGCCGGATATCCGGTGTGCGCGTCGGCGGAAAGCGCATTAGGTTGCTCGGATGTTCGCTCTTCCCCTGACCGACGACGCCGAGCTGCGGCCGCTCGAACCGTGGCGCTCCGACGAGTTCCTCGCCAACCTCGACCGGTGCCGGGAGCACATCTCCCCCTGGGTGGGGGCGTCCTTCGTGGCCACCGACGCCGATTCCGCTCGCAAGGTCCTGCAGAACTACGCCGACCGGTGGGCCCGCGACGACGGCGGGATCTGGGGCATCTGGCAGCGCGGCACCCTGGTCGGCGGGGTTCTCTTCGTTTCCCTCAACACCACCACCGGCGTCTGTGAGGCCGGCTGCTGGCTGGAGGCCGGCGCCGAGGGGCAGGGCCTGGTCACCCGCGCCGCCCGCGTGATCATCGAGTGGGCGATCCGGGAGCGCGACATCCACCGGGTGGAGTGGGTGACCAAGGCCGGCAACGATCGCAGCATCGCCGTCGCCCGGCGGTTGGGCATGCGCCGCGACGGTGTCCTCCGCGAGGCGGCCCCGGGGCCGACCGGCCGGGCCGACATGGAGGTCTGGTCGGTGCTGGCCCCGGAATGGAAACCCTGACGCGCTGCCACACCGTCTCGCCGACGTCGGTCGCGGCCCGGAGCACCGCCAGGCACCCGTCGACCGGCGTGGAGTCCGGGGCCGTCCGGATGCCAGGTGCCGGTCAGCACGCTGCCGTACGCGGCGGAATTCTGTCGTACCCGGACGTGAACATGTGTCCATGGCTGCCCCCGCACTGGCCGACCGGTCCCCCCAGCCGCGCGCCCTGCCGCTGCGCGAGGTCCGCACCCGGCTCACCCAGCTCGTCGCCCTAGCCGAGCTGACCGACACCGTCACCATCGTCACCCGCGACGGCGACCCCCGCCCGATCGCCGCGATCGTGCCCGCCCCCGCCGCCCGCACGGCGACGCAGACCCGGGCCGACTCCGAGCGGATCGCAGCGATCAGCGCCGGCTGGTCCCGCCGCCTGGAGGAGCAGCATCGGCAGAGCAGCCGGCGGCACGCCGCCGAGCGGCGTGCGCTCGTCGACGCCCTCGCCGAGGTCTGGGCCGAGCTGGACCGCCGCGTCCCGGCCGGCGACCCGGCGCTCGCCCGGCTCCGCGCCGCCCACGCCGACCTGCTGCGCGACTGAGCCGGCGGCGGCGACCCGACCCGGGGCCGCCGCCGGCGTACGCGTCAGTCCCGGCCGCGCTGCGCCCGGTAGCGGCGGATCAGTGCGGCGGTGGAGGTGTCCACCTCACCGAGGTCCGGCTTGGTCCCGGTGAGCTTCGGCGCGAGCTGGTTGGCCATCACCTTGCCCAGCTCCACGCCCCACTGGTCGAACGGGTTGATGTTCCACACCGTGCCCTCGGTGAAGACGATGTGCTCGTAGAGGGCGATCAGCTGGCCGAGGGTCGCCGGGGTGAGCTTCGGCGCGATGATCGAGGTGGTCGGGTGGTTGCCCGGCATCACCCGGTGCGGCACCACCTCGGCCGGGGTGCCCTCCGCCTCGACCTGCTCCCGGGTGCGGCCGAAGGCCAGCGCGGCGGTCTGCGCGAAGAAGTTCGACATGAACAGGTCGTGCATGTCGCCCAGGTCGTGGTTGGGCTGGCTGAACGCGATGAAGTCGGCCGGGATGAGCAGCGTCCCCTGGTGGATGAGCTGGTAGAAGGCGTGCTGGCCGTTGGTGCCGGGCTCGCCCCAGAAGATCTCCCCGGTCGGGTACGTGACCGGCTTGCCGTCGACCGTGACGGACTTGCCGTTGCTCTCCATGGTGAGCTGCTGGAGGTACGCCGGGAACCGGTGCAGGTACTGCGAGTACGGCAGCACCGCGTGGGTCTGCGCACCGAGGAAGTCGGTGTACCAGACGTTGAGCAGGCCGAGCAGCGCCGGCAGGTTCCGCTCGACCGGCGTGGTGCGGAAGTGCTCGTCGACGGCGTGGTAGCCGGCCAGCATCTCCCGGAAGCGTTCCGGCCCGATGGCCAGCATGACCGACAGGCCGACGGCCGACGGCAGCGAGTACCGGCCGCCCACCCAGTCCCAGAAGCCGAACATGTTCTCCGGGTCGATGCCGAAGTCGCGGACCCGCTGCTCGTTGGTGCTGACCGCGACGAAGTGCCGGGCGATGGCCGAGTCGTCGGCGTCCAGTCCGGCGAGCAGCCAGCGGCGCGCCTGGTCGGCGTTGGCGAGGGTCTCCTGGGTGGAGAACGTCTTGCTGACCACGATGAACAGCGTGGTCGCCGGGTCCAGGTCGGTGGTCTTGTCGTGGATGTCGGTGGGGTCGATGTTGGAGACGAACCGGCAGCTGATCCCGGCGTCCCGGTACGCCTTCAACGCCTCGTACGCCATCACCGGGCCGAGGTCCGACCCGCCGATGCCGATGTTCACCACGGTGGTGATCCGCTCGCCGGTGTGTCCGCGCCAGTTGCCGGAGCGGACCCGCTCGGCGAAGGCGGACATCCGGTCGAGCACGGCGTGCACGTCGGCGACCACGTCCTGCCCGTCCACCACCAGCTTCGCCTCGCGTGGCAGCCGCAGCGCGGTGTGCAGGACGGCCCGGTCCTCGGTGGAGTTGATGTGCGCGCCGGAGAACATGGCGGCGATCCGGTCGGTCAGCCGTACCCGCTCGGCGAGGGCGGTGAGCAGGCCCAGCGTCTCGTCCGTGACGAGGTTCTTGCTGTAGTCGACGTGCAGGTCGGCGACGTCGCCGGTGAGCCGCTCACCCCGCTGCCCGTCGGCGGCGAACAGCTCCCGCAGGTGGGTGCCGCGCACCGCCTCGGCGTGCTTGCGCAGGGCCTGCCATTCGTCCATGGTGGTGACGTTCACAGCCATCGGGTCGATCTTCTCCTTCACGACAGGTCTGTCAGCGGGCCGTCGTCGCGCCCACTGCCGGCGACTCCACCAGCCTGCCACCCGGGACGGGCCGGCGCGACGCGACCCGACATCGCCCACCCCTTGGCACTTCGCCGGACCGCACGCCGTATGGGACACCTGTTCGGCACGCTGGCCACATCGAGACAGCGTTCTGTCGCACATCGCTCGACGCTGGACGCCACCGCACGCCCTCGGGCAGGATCCCCGGAATGCTCCAGTCGATCCTCTACCGCACTGGCGCCGTCGCACACTGTCGCAACGGGTCGCGAGGTCAGGCCACGGTCACCGGGTGCCGGACCACGCCGTCGAAGAGGTACCCGAAGTCGTTGTGAGCGGCGGTGTCGGGCTGACCGGCCCCGGTCACGTCGGTGGCCCGGGCGCGCAGCGTCCAGCGGCCGGGGGCGGGCGGCCGCCAGACGGCGGTCCAGCGCTGCCACGCCCCGCCCCGGTCGGCGGCGACCAGTTCGGCGGGGCGCCAGTCGTCGTCGCCCGTGCTGACCTCGACCCCGGCGATCGGCCCGTTGCCCGACCAGGACCGGCCGCGCAGCAGCACCTCGGCGCCGGCCGGGATGCGGGCGTCCCAGGCCAGCTCGAAGGCGCTCTTCACCGACTGGGCGGCCAGCACCCCGCCGCCGTCCGGATGCTCCGGGCCGAACATCCGGTAGAGCTGGGTGTTCCAGGGGGAGAAGAGGGGAGTGGCGGAGACCTCGACGGCTCCCACCCACTTGGTCGAGGAGATGCCGATCCAGCCGGGCACCACCACCCGCACGGGGAAGCCGTGGTCGGCGGGGAGCGGCTCGCCGTTCATCTCGTACGCCAGCAGTACGTCGTCGAGGGCCTTGCCGACCGGCAGCGGCCGGCGTACCCGGCCGAGGTTCACCCCGCCGGTGACGTACTCCGGGTCCAGCCCCTCCGGCATCACGTCGACCGCCGCGTCGGCGAGGCCGGCCAGCCGGAGCACGGTGCCCAGCCGTACGCCCCGCCAGCGCGCGACGCCGACCCCGCCGAGGCCCCAGGCCACCCCGGGGGCGGAGGCGCCCTGCTGCTCGATGAAGAAGCGGCGCCCGTTGCCGGCGCACTCGACCAGCGCGGTGCCCTCCTCTGCGGGCAGTCTCCGCAGGTCGGAGAGGCTGAACTCGACCGGGTCCTGCCGGGTCGGCGCGCCGCGCAGCCCGGTGCCGAAGAGGCGCAGCCGCCAGGTCTCGGCGTCCAGCCGGGGCGTCACGGTGTGGTTGCGGACGAAGAATCGGTCGTTGGGGACGACGTGCCCCTGCCCGGCCATCGCCTCCCAACACATCTCGGCGTTGCTCTCCAGCCGCCGGAACAGCTGCGGCGGCAGCGGCTTGGCGATGGGCGCCGCGGCGGCACCGGCTCCGGGGTCGACGCCGACCGGGGCGCGGGTGACGGCGACCGGTTCCCGCTCCTCGGCGGCGGCCGTGACGGCGGCCATGGCCGCGCCCAGCTCCAGCAGCTCCTGACGGGAGACCCCGTCGCAGCGGGCCTCCCCGGCGAGCCACTGCCGGGTCCGGTGGGCGTCGTGCTCGACTTCGTCCGGGGAAAGCGGGCGTGACACGGGGACCTCCGGGCTCGGCGGCGTTGCATTCCCATTCAATCAGTAGAAATAGCCGTCGATCAGAGCCGGTGGTGGCGCGGCTGGCCGCGGCACGGAGGGGATCAGCCGGGGGGCTGGCCGGCGAGGAAGTCGGCCAGCACGCGGGTGTGGGTGGAGAAGGCCAGCTCGACCGGCTCGGTGAGCACCAGCCACTCCGTGGCCTCCGCGGTCGGCGCGGACGGCGGCAGCTCCCCGGCCGCCCGCTCGGGCAGCACGCCGAAGACCATCATGGTGCCGCCGGCCGGCGCCCCGTGCACCGCGAAGAGCCGCGCCTGCTCGGGTTCGGCCAGCAGGCCGGTCTCCTCGCGCAGCTCCCGGACCAGCGCCTCCGACCACTCCTCGCCGTACTCGATGAACCCGCCGGGCAGCGCGAGCTGGCCACGGGCCGGCTCGATGTCGCGGCGGACCACCACCACCCCCAGGCCGGCCGCCGTGCGTACCGGCAGCACCGCCACCGCGACCGGCAGCGGATTGCGCCAGACGGTCTGCCCGCAGGTCCCGCAGACGCGCGGCCAGCCGGCTCCGGCCGGGTAGACCGTGCCGCAGTACGAGCAGTGCGAGTACGGTGCGCCGGTCACGCCGCAGCACGTTACCCGCCCGCTCCCCGAGCGTCGCGGTCAGCCGATGATGGGTCGGCAGAGCGGTCCCATCACCGACGCAGGCGGCCACTGCCGAGCTTTCCCGCCGCCGAACCCCTTGGCCGGTCGGGGATCGCGCCCGTGGGTCGTCCACGAGTTCCGCGCCGCCGGTCAGGAGGCCGGCACCCCGGTGTACGCGGCGGTGGTCCGCTGCGCCGCCGCCCGCGCCTCGTCGGCCGGGGTGCCGGCTGCCACGCTCGCCTCGCCCCAGCGCTCGCTGCTCAGCGTCATGAACCGGCGGCCCTCGTCGGAGCCCATCCACGCGGCGGCCTCCGCCGGGTCGACCCCGCTGCCGTCGGCCGCCAGGTGGGAGGCCAGGCCGAGCAGGCCCATGTCCCAGCCGACGCCGGTGGCGCCCGGCCCGAACTCGGCCCAGCGCTCGTCGTCCACGTGCGCGACGTGCTCCAGCTCGAACCGGGTACGTCCCTCGCCCGCCGGGCTGAGTCGCACCTCGATCCAGCTCACCTCGCCGCCGTACTCCCAGGTCGCGGCGAAGCCGTGCGGCGGGTCGCAGCGCTCGACCGTGCCGCTCGCGTTGCCCTCCAGCTGGTACCGGCCGCCCAGCCGCAGGTCGCCGGAGATCGGCAGGAACCAGCGGGGGATCCGCTCGGCGCTGGTGCAGGCGTCCCAGAGGTCCTCCAGCGGCGCGTCGTACGTCTGACTGATCGTGCTGACGCG
This sequence comes from Micromonospora sp. RTP1Z1, assembly GCF_033804685.1. Taxonomy (NCBI): domain Bacteria; kingdom Bacillati; phylum Actinomycetota; class Actinomycetes; order Micromonosporales; family Micromonosporaceae; genus Micromonospora; species Micromonospora sp. RTP1Z1. Next base: position 13,386 of record NZ_JAPFQV010000071.1, on the reverse strand, counting down.
CGCCTTGCCGGCGGGCAGCGCACGGCTGCCGACGGTGCGTTCGACGGCGCTGATCTGCCCTGTCACTTCGATCATGGTGAGTTCCTCTCGTCGTGGGCCTCCCCGCGCAGCCGCCGCTCCCGCCGGCCCCGCGCCAGTTCGGTGGCGAGCGCTTCCAGCGGCGGGGTCCAGAACCGGCGGAAGTGGTCCAGCCAGGCGTCGACCTGGCGTAGCGGCTGCGGGTCCACCGCGTAGAGGCGGCGGGTGCCCTCAGGTCGTACGGTCGCGAAGCCGCTCTCGCGCAGCACCTTGAGGTGCTGCGACACGGCCGGTTGGGAGATGCCGAACTCCCGCTGGACCGCCGCGCAGATGGTGCCGGCGGTCTGCTCGCCCTCGGCCAGGAGTTCCAGGATCCGGCGGCGGACCGGGTCCCCGAGGACGTCGAAGGCGTGCACGACCTCTTTCTATCAGATGTGGCTTATATAAGCGAGCAGCGGGAGTCACCCTGGCTGACGGCGGGGGAGCCGAGTGGGTCCGGACCGCGCTACGAAGCTGATGACGCAAACGAATCACCTGCGGCCCGGGCCGCGATTCGTTCACGTCATCAGCTTCATAGCGTGCTCGGGGTGCTACTGCCGCGCAGCGGCGGGTCGGCCGTGGTCAGCCGAGCCGGGCGGCCACCGCGCTGCGCAGCTCGGGGAGCCGGTCGTGCAGCAGCCCCGGGCACTGGGTGCTGTTGAAGTCCTTGTGCCCGTAGATCTCGGTGGCGGGGATGGCGTACTGCTGGCAGGTGAACGCGCAGAAGGTCACCAGGCTGTCCCAGAGCGCCTGCGGCGGCTGCACGTCGAGGTAGATGCCCTCGTTCTCGATGCCGATGGCCTGGCTGTTCTGCCCGACGCAGTGCGCGCCCTGGACCATGGTCTGGCCGTGCAGCAGCGCGTAGAGGCTGCCGTGCCGGCCCTCGGTGAGGTAGCCGGCGCGGCTGTTGGTGAAGTGCTGCCCCGAGTCGATCCAGCCATTGGTGTCCATGTGCAGGTTCTGAATGTCCCGGGAGTTCTGGTACGCGTGGGCCAGGCTGTAGTCGGTCGAGTTCGGGAACGCCGTGTGGTGGATGATGATCTTGTTGGGCCGGTTCTGCACCACGGTCACCGCCGACGACGGCGGCCGGGCGCCCCAGGTGGCGCAGTTGGCGATCACCGGCTGGTCGACCCGGCTGCCCACCGCCCGGGCGCCACGGTCGGCGGTGAACTGGCCGAGGGCGGTGACACCGGCGGCGGCGCCGAGCAGGACGGCGCCGCGCAGGACGGCCCGCCGGGGTACGGGGACGGACATCGGGACCTCCTCGAGGGGGCGCTCCGGGTGGCGGGCCGGGCGGCCCGCCACCGGGCGACGGTCAGCAGGGTCCGTTGCAGGCCAGCACCTTGAGCCGGTCCCAGGTGCCGTTCCAGACGTTCTGGTCGCCGGGGAAGGTGCCGGAGGAGGACCACTGCCAGAACGAGTACGTCCCCCAGCCGGCCGGCAGGGTGCCGACGGAGCTGGAGTACCGGGCGATCCAGAGCGGGTTGTTGGCGGCGAACTGCGAGGTGTTGCCGGTGCAGGTGGTCCACCAGTCGGTGGTGGTGTAGATGGTCGCCCACCGGCCGGTGCGGGCGTGGTACTGGTTGACGAACGAGGCGATCCAGCTGCGCATCGAGCTCTGGCTCAGCCCGTAGCAGGTGGCGCCGTACGGGTTGTACTCGATGTCGAGCGCGCCGGGCAGCGTCTTGCCGTCCTTGGACCAGCCACCGCCGTGGTCGACGAAGTAGTTGGCCTGGGTGGCGCCGCTGGTGGTGTCCGGCCGGGCGAAGTGGTACGAGCCCCGGATCATCCCGACGTTGTAGGAACCGTTGTACTGCTGGGCGAAGTACGGGTTGGTGTAGTAGGTGCCCTCGGTGGCCTTGACGTAGGCGAACCGGGCGCCGTTGTTCCAGGCGGCGGACCAGTTGACGTTGCCCTGGTAGCTGGAGACGTCCATGCCGGGCAGGCCGGCCGGGGCCGCGCTGGCCGGGGTGGCGCCGAGGGTGGCCGAGGCGGCCAGGGTGACCGTGGCGAGCAGCGCGGTCGTGGCGGTCCGCAGCGCCGATCGGAGGGGATGGTTCATCATGCCTCCCTGGGGGATGCCGCTCTTCGGGCGGCGGGAGTGGCGAAAGGAACTGTCAGTATTAGGTCACAAGACGGAGATAAACTTCAATAGATACATGGAAGTTTTTCGCTGCCATGCGGTGTGCCGCGGCTCAACCGGCGCAGCCCGGGCGTCGGCGTGTCGATCCGGCGGCGGCCCATTCGTATGGAGGGTGAAGGGGCCGGCACCGGGCCGGCCGCCGCGCGAGGAGGACCGCATGAAGCATTACCTGATCAGCATGTACCAGCCGGCCGGCGAGGGGATGCCCGACCCGGAGTTCCTGGCCGAGGTGATGCGCAAGGTCGACGCCATCCACGACGAGCTGGTCGAGGCCGGGTCGTGGGTCTTCGGCAACGGGCTGCACGCACCGGAGACGGCCACCGTGCTGCGCCCGAAGGGGGACGAGGTGCTGGTCACCGACGGGCCCTTCGTCGAGGGCAAGGAGCACCTCGGCGGTTTCACCATCATCACCGCACCCGACCTCGACGTCGCCCTGGAGTGGGGCCGCCGGTACGCCCTGGCGACCACCCTGCCGATCGAGGTGCGCCCGTTCCAGGGCGAGGTCTGAGCGGTCGCCCATGCCCGACCTGACCGCCGCCGAACGGGTCTTCCGCGCGGAGTACGGCCGCGCGGTCGCCGTCCTGGTCCGCGTCCTCGGCGACATCGACCTCGCCGAGGAGGCGGTCCAGGAGGCGTTCACCACGGCGGTCGGCCGCTGGCCGGTCGACGGGGTGCCACCCAGCCCGGCCGGGTGGATCATCACCACCGCCCGGAACCGGGCGGTCGACCGGCTGCGCCGCGAGGCCACCCGGGCCGACCGGCACGCGCAGGCCGCGCTCCTGCACGCCCGCGACGCACCGGCCGAGGAGGGACCCGTGCGCGACGACCGGCTCCGCCTGATCTTCACCTGCTGCCACCCGGCGCTGGCCGCCGGCGCCCGGGTCGCGCTGACCCTGCGGCTGCTCGGCGGCCTGAGCACCGCCGAGATCGCCCGCGCCTTCCTGGTGCCGGAGTCCACGATGGCCCAGCGCATCGTGCGGGCCAAGGCGAAGATCCGGGACGCCGGGATCCCGTACCGGGCGCCCCGCGACGCGGATCTGCCCGACCGGCTCCGGGCGGTGCTGGCCGTCGTCTACCTGATCTTCAACGAGGGCCACACCGCCAGCTCGGGGGAGCGGCTGGTCCGCGATGAGCTCTGCGTCGAGGCGCTCCGGCTCGGCCGGCTGCTGGCCGGGCTGATGCCGGACGAGCCGGAGGTGCTCGGGCTGCTCGCCCTGATGCTGCTCACCGAGGCGCGCCGGCCCGCCCGCAGCGCACCGGACGGCGGCCTGGTGCCGCTGGCCGAGCAGGACCGCGACCGCTGGGACCGCGAGCTGATCGCCGAGGGGCAGGCGCTGGTCCGCCGTTGCCTGCGGCGGGACCGGCCCGGGCCGTACCAGATCCAGGCGGCGATCAACGCGGTGCACAGCGACGCGGCGACCGCCGCCGACACCGAATGGGCCCAGATCGTCGCGCTCTACGACCAACTGATGACGGTCGCCCCCGGCCCGGTGGTCGCGCTCAACCGGGCGGTCGCGGTGGCCGAGCTGGCCGGACCGGCCGCCGCGCTCGCCCTGATCGACGACCTCGACCTGGCCGGCTACCACGTGTTCCACGCGGTCCGCGCCGACCTGCTGCGCCGGCTGCGCCGTGCCGAGGAGGCCGGCCGGGCGTACGACGCGGCGATCGCGCGCACCGACAACACCGCCGAGCGGGACTTCCTCCGGCGGTCCCGTGACCTGATGAGGAGTCACCGATGACGGCACCCCGCGTACTGGTGGACGGATTGGCCTTCGGTGAGTCGCCCCGCTGGCACGACGGGCGGCTCTGGCTCGCCGACTGGGGCACCGGGGAGGTGCTGACGGTCGACGCCGATGGCCGGACCGAGGTGGTGGCCCGGCTCGACGGCCTGCCGATCTGCCTGGACTGGCTGCCCGACGGGCGGCTGCTGGTGGTCGCCGGCGGCGCCGGGCGGCTGCTGCGCCGGGAGCCGGACGGCACGCTGGTCAGCCACGCCGACCTGCGGCACCTGGTGGCGCACCCGTGGAACGAGGTGGTGACGGACGCCCGGGGCAACGCCTACGTCAACACCATCGGCTTCGACTTCCCCGGCGGCGACGTCGCGCCGGGCGCGATCGCCCTGGTCCCGCCCGACGGCGCGGCCCGTTTGGTGGCCGACGGTCTCGCCTTCCCCAACGGCATGGTGCTCACCCCGGACGGCGGCACCCTGATCGTCGCCGAGTCGTACGCCGCCCGGCTCACCGCGTACGACGTCGCCGCCGACGGATCGCTGACCGGCCGGCGGGTCTGGGCCGAGGTGGCGGGGTCCGCCCCGGACGGCATCTGCCTCGACGCCGAGGGTGCCGTCTGGTACGGCGATGTGCCGAACCGCTGCGCCGTGCGGGTGGCCGAGGGCGGTCGGGTGCTGGACCGGATCGACCTGGACCGGGGCTGCTTCGCGTGCGCCCTCGGCGGCTCCGACGGCCGCACCCTGTTCCTGGTGGCGATGGAGTGGGGCCCGGGCGCGATGGCCGGTGGGCCGCGTACCGGTCAGGTCCTGGCCACCGCCGCGCCAGCGCCGGGCGCCGCCGGGCGGTGAGCGTCCGGTCCCGGCGGGCGCAGGCCGCCGAGGAACAGCGCGACGAGTTGCCGACCTACCTCCGCGAAGGTCAGCGGCCCGTCCGGGTGGAACCAGGTGTGGGTGTTGCCCAGGGTGCTGAGGAACGCGTGGGTGATCACCGTGGCGGAGACGTCGGTGCGGACCGCGCCGCTGCCCTGCCCTTCGCGCACCAGGTCGCGGAACAGGTCGTGGTAGCGCCGCCGCTCCCGGCGGGTCGCCTCGGCCTGCTCGTCGTCCAGCAGGTGCGCCGACCGGGCCCAGACGGTGAGTTCGTCGACGTGCTCGGCGGTGTGCGCCACGACGTCGAGGGCCGCCGCGCGCAGCCGCTCCTCGACCGGTCCGGTGCCGTCGGCGATCTCCCGCAGCCGCGCGGTCTGCTCGGCGAGCAGTTCCCGGTAGATGCTGGTGAGCAGCTCGGACTTCGACCCGAACCAGTGGTACAGGGCCCCCTTGGTGACCTCGGCCGCGGCCACGATCTCCTGGACGCTGGTCGCCTCGTAACCGCGCCGGGCGAAGAGTTCGGTGGCGGCCGCGACGATGTTCCGCCGGGCGGACCCGCGGGGTGCCCGCCGCCGACCGGCCGGCTCGGTGGTCGCCACGGTCATCGCGACTCCAGCTGTCGGCGGATCTCGCGCCGGGCGACGTCGCGTACGTGCACCTCGTCCGGGCCGTCGGCGATGCGCAGCGTACGGGCGCCGGCGTACATCGAGGCGAGCGGGACGTCGTCGGAGACGCCGGCGCCACCGTGGACCTGGATCGCCCGGTCGAGCACGTCGAGGGCGACCCGCGGCGCGATGACCTTGATGGCGGCGATCTCGGTACGGGCGCCCTTGGCGCCGTACCTGTCGATCATCCAGGCGGCCTTGAGGGTGAGCAGCCGGGCCTGCTCGATGGCCATCCGGGACTCGGCGATCTGCTGCTGCACCACGCCCTGCTCGGCCAGCGTCCGGCCGAAGGCGACCCGGCTGGCGGCGCGGTGCACCATCAGGCTCAGCGCGCGCTCGGCCAGGCCGATGGCGCGCATGCAGTGGTGGATGCGGCCGGGGCCGAGCCGGGCCTGGGCGAGGGCGAAGCCGCCGCCCTCCTCGCCGAGCAGGTGGGACGCCGGCACCCGGACGTCGGTGAAGACGACCTCGCCGTGGCCGTGCTGGTCGTGGTAGCCGAAGACCGGCAGTGAGCGGACCACCTCGACGCCGGGGGTGTCCACCGGCACCAGGATCATCGACTGCTGCCGGTGGGTGTCGGCCGACGGGTCGGTCTTGCCCATCAGGATCAGGATCCGGCAGCGCGGGTCGGCGATGCCGGTGGTCCACCACTTGCGGCCGTTGATGACGTACGAGTCGCCGTCGCGTTCGATCCGGGTGGAGATGTTGGTGGCGTCGCTGGAGGCGACGTCCGGTTCGGTCATCGCGAAGGCGGACCGGATCTCGCCGGCGAGCAGCGGGCGCAACCAGCGCTCCTGCTGCTCGGCGGTGCCGAACATGTGCAGGATCTCCATGTTGCCGGTGTCCGGAGCCGCGCAGTTGGTGGCTTCCGGGGCGAGTTCGATGGAGCGGCCCATCAGTTCCGCGAGGGGGGCGTACTCCAGGTTGGTCAGCCCGGAGACGTCGGGCAGGAAGAGGTTCCACAGCCCCCGGCGGCGGGCCTCGACCTTGAGGTCCTCGACCACGGCGGGCAGGTGGTGGCGGTTGCCGGCCGCGGTGAGCTCGGCCCGCTGCGCGGCGTAGACCGGTTCGGCCGGGTAGACGTGGTCGTCCATGTACTCCTGGAGTCGCTTCAGGTGCTCGGCGCCGCGTGCGGTCGGTTCGAAGTCCATGGCTGCCTCCCCATTGACGCGCATGTCGGCGGCTCGCTACCGTCGCCGGACGCCGAACATACCGGCTGGTCGGTATGGCGTCCAGAGCACAATGAGCGCGAGGAGCACCAGGGTGAGCGTGATGGACCGGTTCCGCCTCGACGGAAAGGTCGCCGTGGTGACCGGCGCCTCCTCCGGCCTGGGGGTGTCGTTCGCCCGGGCGCTCGCCGAGGCCGGCGCCGACGTGGTGCTCGGCGCCCGCCGGGTCGCGCGGCTGTCGGAGACGGGCGCGCTCGTCGAGGCGGCCGGCCGCCGGTACGCGGCCCGCGCCACCGACGTCAGCAAGCCCGAGGACTGCGAGGCGCTGATCGCCACCGCGATCGAGCAGTTCGGGCGGGTGGACGTGCTGGTCAACAACGCTGGCGTCGGCACCGCCGTCCCCGCCACCCGGGAGACGCCGGAGCAGTTCCGCGCCGTCGTCGACGTCAACCTCATGGGCAGCTACTGGATGGCCCAGGCCTTCGCCCGGGCCGCCACGAACGGCGGGGCCATCGTCAACATCTCCAGCGTCATCGGCCTGCGCCCCGGCGGCATCCCGCAGGCCGCGTACGCGTCCAGCAAGGCCGGCGTCATCGGGCTGACCCGCGACCTGGCCGCGCAGTGGACCGGCCGCAAGGGCATCCGGGTCAACTGCATCGCCCCCGGCTTCTTCCAGTCCGAGATGAGCGACCAGTTGGAGCCGGCCACCTTCGAGATGATCAAGGCGCTGGCGCCGGCCGGCCGCCTCGGCGAGCACGAGGAGTTGGCCGCCACGCTGATCTGGTTGGCCAGCGACGCCTCGTCGTACGTGACCGGGGTGACCGTGCCGGTCGACGGGGGCCTCGTCATGCCGTGACGTCCGCGGGTCGGAGGGCGTAGACCGACTGTCACGTCCCGCCATGTACCGCGACTCGCCGCACAGGAGCACCTCGCCGGCCCAGCTCACCGGTCTGCGGAGCCGGGGCGAGCAACGCATCCGGCAGGCATGGGCCCAGGCGTACGTGCCGGGCCGCCGCTTCGGCAGGACCAGCCGATGTACGTGGTGACCGGCGCCACCACCAGTCGATATCTCTGTGTCGGTGTTGCGCCGCTCGTACCAGACGTAGCCGTTGCCGACCAGGTCGGCGTAGTCGTCGATTGAGAACAGGCTCATTCGGTGGCGGGCCGTCGTCTGCGCCCGCCCTTCGCGATTGCCTCGGCCGGTCCTTGGCGTTCGCCGCGCTAAGCGCTTCGTGCGGTCCTTCGGCCGACCGGCGATGGGTTGACCCTCCCGCGTGCAGCTGGCGTCGGCCGAGGGCGTCAGCCGGTCGATCGCCGCCGAGTGTCGTGGGGAAGGTGTCGGGGCATGACAGGCATCTGTATACCCTGTATGCTACGCGACATGATACCGAGTGTGGTGACATTGTGAGCATCCGGCATGCGCTGCTGGCGCTCCTCAGTGAAGGCCCGAAATACGGCCTGCAGCTACGCGAGGAGTTCGAGGCGCGGACCGGCGAGGTGTGGCCGCTGAACGTCGGCCAGGTGTACACGACCCTGCAGCGGCTGGAGCGCGACGGCCTGGTCGAGTCCAACGACGACGCCGACCCCAGCCCGCAGAAGGGTTTCCGGATCACCGCCGACGGTGCCGACGAGCTGGCCGGCTGGCTGCGCACGCCGCCCGACCTGGCGTCGCCACCCCGCGACGAGCTGGTCATCAAGATCCTGGTCGCGGTGCGGCTGCCCGGCGTCGACGTGCACGAGGTCATCCAGGCGCACCGGCGCTACCTGGTCGAGCTGATGCAGCAATGGACCCGGCTCAAGGAGGAGGAGGCCGACCTCGACCTCGGTCTGGCGCTGGTCGTCGACGCCGAGCTCTACCGGCTGGACTCTGTCGTGCAGTGGCTGGACACCGCCGACGGCCGGATCAAGCGGGCCGCGCTCGAACCGCCCGCTCCGGCCAAGGCGGCGGCACCGCAGATCCGGCGCAGGGCGGGGGTGCGCCGATGACCGGGGTGTTGGAACTGCGCGCGGTCTCGAAGACCTACCTGGACGGCGCCGACGAGGTGCACGCGCTGCGCGAGGTGGACCTGGCCGTCGAGCCGGGCAAGATTGTCGCGGTCATGGGCCCCAGCGGCTCGGGCAAGAGCACGCTGCTCACCATCGCCGGGGCACTGGAGACGCCGACCGCCGGTGAGGTGCTGGTCGCGGGTCAACCGCTCTCGGCGATGTCGCGCGATGATCGGGCCCGGCTGCGGCGACGCGCCATCGGCTACGTCTTCCAAGACTTCAACCTGCTGCCCGGGCTCACCGCGGCCGAAAACGTGGCGCTGCCGCTGGAGCTCGACGGGCTGTCGGCCGGCAAGGCGCGCGCCGCCGGGCTGCGCGCGTTGGAGGAGCTGGGCCTGGCCGACCGCGCGTCGCGATTCCCGGACCAGCTTTCCGGCGGCGAGCGGCAGCGGGTGGCGATCGCCCGAGCCGTCGTCGGGGACCGCCGGCTGCTGCTGGCCGACGAGCCGACCGGCGCACTCGACTCGGCCAACGGTGAGGCCGTGATGCGGCTGATCCTGACCGCCTGCAAGGGCGGGGTGGGCGCGGTGGTGGTGACGCACGACGCGCAGCTCGCCTCCTGGGCCGACCGGGTGGTGTTCATTCGCGACGGCCGCATTGTCGACCGCACGGCCCCTCGCCCCGGGCCCGACTCCCTGCTGGCCGAGGAGGCAGCCCGATGAGCGTCGCCGTCGAGGATCCGCCGTTGGTGCTCGGCACCGGCCACGGCGGGATGCCCGCGCGGCGCGCCGTGGCGCGTTGGGCCTGGCGGCTGCTCCGGCGCGAGTGGCGCCAGCAGTCGATCGTGCTGGCCCTGCTGGTGGTCGCCGTGGCGGCCACCACCGTCGGCCTCGGCATCGGCGCCAACGCCCCGTCGCAGGCATCCGTGTTCGGCACCGCCGACCACCTGGTGACGTTGGTCAGCACCGGCGCGCAGCTCGACGCCGACATCGCCAAGCTGCGCAGCTCGTTCGGCACCGTCGACCTGATCGAGCACCAGAAGAAGATCCCGGTGCCCGGCTCGGCGAACGGCGTCGACGTGCGCGCCCAGGACCCCAGCGGGCCGTACGGCCGGACGATGCTGCGGCTCGACACCGGCCGCTGGCCGCAAGGCCCCGATGAGATCGCCGTCACCGACCGCGTGGCGAAGATCTTCAGTCTGCACATCGGCGGCACCTGGAACCAGGGCGGCAAGCAGCGGACCGTGGTCGGCCTGGTGGAAAACCCGCTGGACCTACACGACGCGTTCGCCCTCATCGCGCCCGGCCAGGGCACCGCGCCCGACCACGTCGACGTACTCATCCGGGCGTCCACGGCGGACTTCACCACGAAGCCGCGCCCTGAAGACATGTCGATTCAGATCCGCTCCGACGAGGCGGACACGTCCAGCGTCGTGGTGCTCGTGCTCGCCACGATCGGGCTGGTGTTCGTCGGCCTGCTGGCGGTGGCCGGGTTCACCGTGATGGCCCAGCGGCGGCTCCGCGCGCTCGGCATGCTCGGCGCGATCGGCGCGAGCCACCGGCACATCCGGCTGGTCCTGCTGGCCAACGGCCTGGTCATCGGCGCGGTCGGTGCGCTCGCCGGCGCGATCCTGGGGGTCGCCGGTTGGATCGCGCTCAGTCCCCAGCTGGAGTCACTAGTCGGTCACCGCATCGACCGGTTCAACCTGCCCTGGACGCCGGTACTCATCGCCGTCCTCCTGGCCACCGTGACCGCCGTCGTCGCCGCCTGGTGGCCCGCCCGCGCCGCCGCGCGCATTCCAGTCGTCGCCGCCCTCTCGGCGCGACCGGCACCACCCCACCCAGCGCACCGGTTCGCGGCGCTCGGCACGGTGCTCCTGGCCCTCGGCCTGGCCTCGCTCTTCATGGCGCAGCAGACGAAGGTGCCGTTCATCCTCGGCGGCGTGCTGGCCACCGCGATCGCGCTGCTGCTGCTCGCCCCGGTCGGCATCGCCACCATCGGCCGGCTCGCGCGCCACGCACCCCTGGCGCCGCGGCTGGCGATGCGCGACCTGGCACGCTACCGGGCCCGGTCCGGCGCGGCGCTGGCCGCGATCGGGCTGGCCATCGGCATCGCCGCCGTTGTCGCCCTGAGCACCGCCGTCGCGGCGGCGAAGGCGGCGGCCCCCACCGGCGGCAACCTGCCCGCCAACCAGATCGTCGTCTGGCTGTCCCAGGAGACCATGAACGGGCCGGTACCGACGCTCTCGTCCACGCAGGTGGAGGCCATGCGGAAACAGGTCGACACGATCAACGCCGACCTGCACGCCACGTCGGTACTGCCGCTGACCGGCGCCGTCGACCCGAACCAGCCCCTCGAACGCGGCGGCCGCGCGCCGGCTGTGCTGGGCAAGCCGCACGCCGCCGGCATCGGTGAACCGGGCGCCGTCATGTACAGCAGCCAGGATTCGATCCCACTGTTCGTCGCGACCCCGGAGTTGCTCGCGCACTACGGGATCGACCCGGCGAGCATCAACGCCAGCACGGACCTGCTCACTCCGCGGGCGAGCATCGACGGGTACGACCTGATTCCCGGCCGGTCCCGCGACTGGCATCCGAACCTGCAGCACGTGACGTTGCCCAGCTACACGTCGCTGCCCAACGTGCTGATCACGACGCACGGCATGACGCCGCTGCACCTGACGACCATCCCGGTGGGCTGGCTGATCGACGCGCCGCACGCGCTGACGGCGGCGCAGATCGACAAGGCGCAGCAGACGGCGGTCGCCGCCGGGCTCAACGTCGAGTCCCGCCCGACCGGTGTGGATCAGGCGCGGCTGGCCGACCAGTTCACCGCTGTCGGCATCGCGGTCGCCCTCGGGGTGCTGGCCATGACCGTCGGGCTGATCCGCAGCGAGACGGCCCGGGATCTGCGCACGTTGACCGCGGCCGGAGCGCGCCGGAGCACCCGACGGGCGCTCACGGCGGCGACCGCCGGGGCGCTGGCGCTGTCCGGAGCGATCATCGGCACCGCCTGCGCGTACCTGGCGTTGCTGGCGTGGTACCACCGGGAAGCGCACTGGCTGGCCCATCCGCCGGTGCTCAACCTGGTGGCGATCCTGGTCGGGCTGCCGATCGTGGCGTACGTCGGCGGTTGGCTGCTGGCCGGTAAGGAGGCGCCGGTCATCGCCCGCCAGCCACTGGACTGACGGCGCCCGGAGGGCCGGGTCCACGGCCGGGTACTTGCACCGTGGCGGTGACGCGCACCAGCGCAGGGCATCGCCGGGGTCGAGCCGAACCCGAACCGGACCGGGCGCGTCGACGTCCGCCAGGCCCGCGCCATTCAGCCGGGCGGTCGCCGCGGTGATCCGGTGCAGATCCTGCACGCCGTACCACTCGCGGCGACCGTTGCCAGCGCTGCCGTACCTCCGGACGAACCCCGCAGCACCAGCTTCGCCGGCAGGTCGATGAACCGGACCCACGGCAGCGGCCGACCCGGCGGTGACGGGACTGCTCGGCGTGCTCTGAACACGGCCGAAAAGCGGGGCCGACCATACGGGACGTGACGAACCTCGGCGGCTCGGCGCGCGCGGTGCGCGGCAGTGAGCGGATGCGTCGGGCCATCCACTAAGGTCCGGGTTGTGGCAGCCAAAGCAGCGGGGGCGTTTCGTCGGACGGCGATCGAGCGATCAGACCAGCGCGTCGCATGGGAACGGACGGACCAGGCCTTCTTCGCTGCCGGAGCGTGTCACATCCTCGCCTGGGTTTGCCGAGATTCCTACCCAGCCCGGCCGATCGAGATAGCGGGGGTGCGCTTCGCGGGCGAGCGGCAGGTCTTCCATGCCTACGCGATCTGGGATGGCTGGGCGTTCGACCACTCGGGCTGGAATCCAGAGCCGCAATTGCTGCTGGCCAACACAGACTTCGAAGGCCACCCGCTAGAGCGCGTCAAGATCATGGTCAGTCTCGCTGAGTTCTGCGAGGAGCACCACTCCCGCATGCCGAACCAGTATTGGCATGACCCGCTTCCCCGTGCTCGCGACTACGTGGGCCGATACACCCCACCTTGGGCGTAGCGCCTCCGGCGCGCAATCGTCGGCCGGAGCAGGTGTTTCACTTACCGACCGCTGGTGATGCACCGTGACGCCCGGTCGGCGGCAGATAAGGATGTCGCCTGATCGCGGTTCACCCCCAGGGGGCATGCTTGGCCACGGACACGACAGGCTGCCCGCTACCCAACGTCAGTAGAACTCGACCTCCCAGAATTCGAGGTCCGCTTCTCCGGGAGGAAGCTTTCCAGTGCAGTACTGGTAGAGAAACGTCGCGCCGCGGCGTTGGGCGTACTTCTCGTTGATCGGGTCTCCCTGATCGTTGAGTTCGAGGACGTTAGCGAAGATGGCGAAGCAGGTCTCCATCTGGGAGGGCGAGTCCTTCAGCTCGTCCGAGTAGTCGATGCCCTCGAGCATGGGATGGCCGACCGAGCCACCTGCGACCCAACCGGCAAAGCGGCGGATCGCTCCTGACGCACCTTGACTGAGGTGGGAAGACATGCGCGCAACCTATCGGTGGCACCCGTTGCGATCTACCGGGTTGCCGCGGTGTCACGTCCTCAACTGGCAGAAGCGGACACCGCCTGCACTGACGACGGTCACGAACGGTAGCGCGCGGATCGCGGCAGATGGGTGCACTGGCCTGTTCGTTTGTGCGCCTCTCTGAACGAGAACCACTGCCCGGTCAAGGATTGCCTTCCGTCCCTGCCGCAGGCTCGTGGATCGCCGGCGTGTGGCGG
>NZ_JAPFQV010000070.1:0-33805 GCF_033804685.1 Micromonospora sp. RTP1Z1 | reverse complement strand
GCACGATGGCCCGCCGGGGCGGGCGGACCGTCCGGCGCCCCTCGCCGCCCGGCGGACGTCTCCGGGTTGTCGGCAATCCCGCGCCGCCCGGCGGAGGTGGGTGACCCGGGCTGACCTCCGGTGGGCGTCCCGGGAACGTCGGGAACGGCCCGACGAGCCGTCGACGCGTCCGGACCGGCGGGACGGTCGGCCGCACGTCCGGGGTCGGTACCCGGTGCGGAGCGGACGGGGCCGGACGACGTGACGTCCCCCGGCACCGCCGGGGCGTTGCCGCTCCTCGGCACGACCGACTGATCGGGCTCACCGGCACGCCGACGACCGCCCACGCGCGACACACCGGCCCCGGTCGGTCCGTCCACCATGGGCGGTACACCGGCGACGTTCCGGTCGGCGGGCCCCAGCTGGGCCGGTCCGCGGCGGCGCCGGCCCTCGGGCTCGCCCGGGCCGGGACGCGGCGCGCCGGTGGCCGGGTCGACGGCCGGGTAGGGCCCGCCAGGAGGAGTCGCCGAGCCCCGGGGCGGATCCCCGGCCGGTGCGCCGCGGCGGCCGGCCTCGACGCCCGCCGCGGCGGAGCGACGACCCGCGCCCGAGACCGGACGGACACCGGGATCGGAGCCCTCGGGCATCCCGCGCCGCCCCCCACCCGAGGTGGGCGGGGCGGACTTCGGGACACCGGGCCCGTCGGGACCGCGCCGGCCGGCGGTGCCGGGCGGCGGAGTGGCACGGGGGCCCTCCGGCGGCACGCCGGGGCCGGGCGACGGCCAGCCGGTTCCGGGCCGCTGCCCACCCCGGGCGGGAGTGCCACCGGCCGGACCGGTGTTTGCCCGGCCGGGCGGTCCGTCGGCGGTCGGCGGGACCGCGCCCTGCGCGGCGGTGGACCCCTCGCGGCGCGGGGGCCGGGACGGCTCGGCCGGACGGCGGACGGGCGGACCGTCGGGACCGGGGCGACCCACCCCGGGCGGGGGCACGGCCGCCGACCGGGAACCCCGGCCCGGCTCGGGTGACGGGGGCGTGGGGCGCGACGGCGGGCCGGCGGGCGGCGGTGCCTGCCCGGGGCCGCCGCCCTCCGGTCCCAGCTCCGTACGCTGCTGCTTGGCCGTACGCAGGTCGTCGATCCAGCCGAACTCCTCGCCGCCGACCGCGTCCTCCGGCTCGGCGTCGGCCCTGCCCCGCCCCCACCGGCGGCCCTTGGCACGGGGGTCCCGCCGCTCGTCGGAGCCGTCCTCGGGTCGTTCCGGACCACGCGCCATCACTGGTGACCCTCCCCGACGGCGTCGTTGCCGCCCTCATCCGCCCCGCTGACGTGCCCCGGTTCCGTCGGCTGACGACCGTTGACGGCCGCCGGTGCGGGGTGCTCACGCGCCGGCGGTGCGGGCAGCCCGCGGACGATCCGGCGCAGCAGCGGCAGCCGGGTGGCCACCGACCGCTCGGCGCCGTGCCCGCTGGGCTGGTAGTAGTCGGTTCCGGCGAGATCGTCCGGAGCGTACTGCTGGGTGACCACACCGCGAGGGTCGTCGTGCGGGTAGCGGTAGCCGGCGCCGTGCCCGAGGCCGCGCGCGCCGGAGTAGTGCGCGTCGCGCAGCCCGCGCGGGACGGAACCGCCGCGACCGGCCCGCACGTCGGCGATGGCCGCGCCGATGGCGGTGGTGGCCGAGTTCGACTTCGGGGCGGTGGCCAGGTGGATCACCGCCTGGGCGAGGTTGAGCTGCACCTCCGGCAGGCCGACGTACTCCACGGCGTGCGCCGCGGCGGTGGCGACGCTCAGCGCGGTGGGGTCGGCCATCCCGACGTCCTCGCTGGCGAAGATCACCATGCGGCGGGCGATGAACCGGGCGTCCTCGCCGGCGACCAGCATTCGGGCCAGCCAGTGCAGTGCCGCGTCCACGTCCGAGCCGCGCATGCTCTTGATGAACGCGCTGGTCACGTCGTAGTGGGCGTCGCCGTCCCGGTCGTAGCGGACGGCCGCGACGTCGACCGCCTGCTCGGCGGTGGTCAGGTCGATCCGACCCGCACCGAGCGCGGTGGCGGTGGCGGCCGCCGCCTCCAGGGCGGTCAGCGCCTTGCGGACGTCACCGCCGGCGAGGCGTACGAGGTGGTCCTCGGCGTCCGTCGCCAGGGTGAGCGCGCCACGCAGGCCGCGCTCGTCGGCGACCGCGCGGCGCAGCAGGCCGCGTACGGCGTCGTCGTCCAGCGGCTGGAGGGTGAGCAGCACGCACCGCGACAGCAGCGGGGAGATGACCGAGAAGTACGGGTTCTCGGTGGTCGCGGCCAGCAGCGTGACGGTCCGGTCCTCCACCGCGGCGAGCAGCGAGTCCTGCTGGGTCTTGCTGAACCGGTGCACCTCGTCGATGAAGAGCACGGTCTGCGGGCCGCCGGCGCGGCGCTGCCGGCGGGCGGTGTCGATGACGGCCCGGACGTCCTTCACCCCGGCGGAGAGCGCGGACATCGCGACGAAGCGGCGGTCGGTGGCCCGGGCGACGAGGTGGGCGATGGTGGTCTTGCCGCTGCCCGGCGGCCCCCAGAGGATCACCGACATGGGCGCCGCGCCGCCGACCAACTGCCGCAGCGGCGCGCCCGGGGCGAGCAGGTGGTCCTGCCCGATCAGCTCGTCGATGGTGGCCGGTCGCATCCGGACCGGCAGGGGCGAATCCTCCCCGACGGCGGTGAACCCGTCGACGCCACCGGAACCCGTGGGGGCGCTGGGCGCTCCGGCGGGTTCGCCGAGGGTGAAAAGGGCGTCGGACTCCATCACGAAGACAGTACCGGGCCCGGCCGGCGACGCAGGAATCGCGCCGCGGACCGGGCCCGGGATGGTCTTTTCCGGTCAGCCGCGACCCGGACGACGACCCCGGTACCAGCGGCCGCCGCCGCCACCGCCGCCACCGCCGCGCGGGCCGGCGCCGACGCCGGCCAGGTAGAGGGAGAGCAGCAGGAAGCCGATCAGGGCCAGGGTCCAGTTGTTGAAGAGATCGGGGGCGCCGAGGTTCGTGTTCAGGAAGTCGAGCAGCAGCGCGAAGCCGAACACGATGGCCGCGAGAATGGCGAGCATGTTGTTCCTCCGGTGGGGGTCCCAGTAGGTCAGCGCCTGATGTACCCAATCGGTCGGTTCGTCAATCTCCACCCTGGAGCCGGGCCCGTCGGCTCACCGGTCCGTGGCGAGCACCGCGTACCGCTCCGAGTCCCACCAGCGGCCGCGGACGAACAGGTGGTCCTGGCTGACCCCCTCCGACCGCAGTCCGGCCTTTTCCAGCACCCGCCGGGAGGCGGCATGGTCCGGACGGGTGGTGGCCTCGATCCGGTGCAGGCCCAACTCCCCGAACCCGAGGCGCAGCAGCAGGCGGGCGACCTCGGTGCCGAGGCCGCGCCCCCAGTGGTCGGGATGGAGCACGTACCCGATCTCACCCCGGCGGTGGGCCGGGCTCTCCACCGTCAGGCTGCCCAGGCCCACCGGCCGGTCGCCCGTCACGACGGCCAGCCGGTAGTGCAGGCGCGGCTCGCCCGCCACCTCGCGCCGCCACGCCGGCAAGGCCGCCCGGATGTCGTCGAGGGAGGGCGGCGCCTCGTCCAGCACCCACTCGGTGACGCGGAGGTCATTGGTCAGGGCGTGCAGGGCCTCGGCGTCGTCGTCCCGCCACTCCCGCAGGGCGCATCGGCCGCTGGCCAGTTCGACCGGACGGACGGAGCTCAACTCGGTCATCGGTACTCCTCTCGTAGGCTGGCGGCATGATCACTGCCGACCAGGTGCTGACGGGTCGCGACGCTCTCCTGGCCGCCACCGGACACCACCCGTACGCCCGGCACGCGCTCTGGCGCGACCATGAGGCCCGCGGCTGGCGACGGGACGGGACGGTGGGCTGGCTGCTGCCGCCGGAGCAGGGGCCGGCCGGCGGCGCGATCGGCGCCCCCGGTCCGGCGCTGGACATCTTCGCCGGCCTGGTGGCCGACGGGGTGCTGCGTCCGGGTCAGTGGCTGCACCTGCCGCGGGCCGACCGGGGCGAGGTGACGGCCCGGCTGACCGTGGCCCGGCTGGATGAGTGGGACTTCCTCTGGACCACCGCGGCACCGCCGCCCCAGCCGGAGGAGGAGCGGGTGGTCCGCCTCACCGAGGCCGACCACCCGGCCCTGACGGAGCTGATCGAGGCGTCCTTCCCGACCACCACCTCCCGGCCCGGCGACCCGCGCATCGTCGACTGGTACGGCATCCGCGACGGCGACCGCCTGGTGGCCTGCGGGGCGGACCGCAGCCGGGGCGACATCGGCTTCCTGGCCGGCCTGACGGTGGCGACCGACCGGCGGGGCCGGGGCCTGGGCGCGGCGCTGACCGCCGGGATGACCCACGCCCTCGCCGCCCGGTACGGCCTCGTCGCGCTCGGCGTCTACACGGACAACGTCGGCGCGATCCGGATCTACCGCCGGCTCGGCTACACCGGCAGCGTGGCACGCAGTTCGGTCCACCTCGGCTGATCGGGCAGGCGGGACCCCCGGCATCGCGTTCCGGATCACAGGGGTCCCTCCTGCCCGCTGGCGCTCAGCTCGCCCGGGCCGCGGCGCCCGCCTGGGTCGCCGAGTCGGCGGGCGTGGGCGACACCGCCGGAGCCGGACCGGCCGGCGCGCCGGCGAGGGCGTCGCCGGGACCGGCCGGCGGAGCCGGGAGGGCGTCGCCGGGCTCGTCCGCCGTGACCGGCGCGGCGTTCCGGCCGGCGCGCCAGGCCGGCAGGTAGAGCGGCGCGGCCACGGCCAGCACCACCGCGCCGACCAGCATGGCCGTGCTGATGCTGGTGCGGTCCGCCAGGGTGGTCAGCACCACCCCGCCGAGCGCCCCGGCGGGCTGGGCCATCATCGAGTTCAGCGAGAGCACGCTGGTCCGGTACGGCCCGTCCACCTGGCGGTGCAGCAGGCCCATGTGCAGCGGGTTCGACGCGCCGTGGACGGTGTAGCAGGCCAGGTAGGCGATGAGCACCCCGACCGGCCCGGCGAAGACACCCATCCCGACCACCGTCACGCCCTGCAGGACGCGCATCAACGCGGCGCTGGGCGCGGCGCCCAGCCGGCGCAGCAGCAGCGGGGTCAGCGCGGCACCCGCCGCGTTGGCGAGCCAGGCCACCGAGCTGGCCGGGCCGAGCAGCGCCGCCGCCCGGTCGGCGTCGCCGATGACCTCGGCGAGGCGGACCGGCAGCAGTCCCTCGAAGGTGACCATGCCGAAGCCCCAGAACAGCTCGACGCAGACCAGGGCGAGCAGCACCCGGGAGCGGCGCAGCAGCCCGACCGCCTGCCCGACCATCCGGGGCGCCTCGATCATCGAGGCCCGCAGCGCGCCGGCGCCCCTGGCTGGCCGGATCTCGACCAGCAGCATCAGCAGGACGATCAGGGCGACCATCTGGAGGGCGATGGCCACCAGCATGGGCAGGGTCAGCGCGCTGACCGGGCCGACCGGACCCAGCGCGACCAGGCCGCCGCTGAGCAGCGCGCCGGCGCCGATGGCGATGCCGATGACGGTGCCGGCGTGGCCGAGGCCCCGCTCGTACTCGGCGTCCGGGTCGGCGGCGAGGGTGGCGTCGACGTACCAGGACTCCAGTGGTCCGCTGTCCAGCGCCCGGTAGACGCCCTGCAGAGCCCAGGACAGGAAGAAGAGCCAGAACGAGTCGGCCACCGCGAAGATGGCCAGCGAGGCCAGGCAGACCACCCAGGCGGCCACGAGCACCGGCTTGCGGCCGAGCGCGTCGGCGAGCCCGCCGGTCGGCAGCTCCAACGCGAGGACGATCAGACCCTGGGCGGTGCCGACCAGGCCGATCTGGGTGAGCGACAGGCCGCGTTCCTGCATCAGCAGGATCATCACGGGGATCATCAGGCCGGCGGGCAGCCAGCGCAGGCCGTAGAGGGTGAGGTAACGGAACCGGACCTGGCGTACGGACAGCGCGCTCATCGCATCTCCTGGATCAGCGGGTAGGCGGCGAGGAAGACCTGCACCGGCGCGGCGTCCGGCTCAGCGGGATCTGATTCGTTGCGGTAGCGCTCGAGCAGCTGCCACAGGTCCGCCTTGAGCGCCTCCAGCCGGCTCGGCGGGATGGTCATGAAGATGTCGCCCATGCCCAAGGCGTCCCGCCAGGCCGGCGACCAGTCGTGCTGCTCCGCAAACCACCGCTCCGCGTGCTCGACCAGCAGGCGCACCTGTTCGCCCTCGATCCACTCGATCGCGGCCCGGGCGTCCGGGTCGTCATCGAAATCGGTGGGCTCCCAGTTGGTGACGTCGTGCGCGGACCGCCACCAGCGTTGCCGGCCGCTGGCCAGGTCCGGATCCTCGACGACCAGCCCCACCTCGGCGAGCTGGCGCAGGTGGTAGCTGGTGGCCCCGGTGTTGGTGCCGAGCAGCGCGGCGAGCGTGGTGGCGGTGGCCGGACCCTTCACCCGCAGCGCCCCGAGCAGTCGCATCCGGAGCGGATGCGCCAGCACCCGCACCTTTCGATGGTCCAGCCGGACCTGGCGTGGGGCCGGCCGCCCCGGCGTCTCGTCGTTCTCCATGGATGCACAATATGCGTGCACACTTTCTATGCACAAGAGTTGTGCATAGAAAGTGTGCATGATCCGACAGCGCCGGCGGGACGGTCAGGAGGCGAGGAGTTCGGTGATGCCGCGCAGCCGGGTGCGCAGCAGGCCGGTGGCTCGGGCGGAGTCGAGGCGCACGTCGGTGGGGCGGAGCAGACCGGAGGCGGCACCGGCGCTGGTCTTCATCCCGGCCGGGTCGATCCCCTCCCGGCGGGCGACGAGCAGGCCCAGCTCGGCGCGGCTGACCGCGTCCGGGCCGGCCACGTTGAGCGGGCCGGCGTACCCCGAGGGCACCAGTTCAAGGACTGCGGCGGCCAGGTCGACAACGTCGATCGGGCAGCGCAACTCGTCGGTGAAGAGAGCCGCCCGGCCGGCGAGCGCGTCCCGGCACAGCCGGATCTGCTTGCTCCCCTCCCCCACGATCAGCGAGGTCCGCACCAGCACCGCCCCCGGATCGATCGCCCGGACCGCGGTCTCCGCCGCCGCCTTCGCCGCCCCGTACGGGAAGACCGGGGTGGGCGGCTCGTCGTCGAGGTAGGGCGACGGTCGGCCGCCGTGCAACGCATCGCTGGACAGGTGCACCAGCCGGGCGCCCACCTCGGCGGCGGCGACCGCGATGTGCGCCGCCCCGTCGGCGGTGACCACCCAGTCGGCGTACCGGTAGGGGGTGCCGATGACCGCGTCGGGGCGTACCGCGGTGACCAGCGCGCACACGGCGGTCCGGTCGGTGACGTCGAGCCGGCGTGCCTCGACGCCCGGCACCGCGACGGCGGCCGAGTGGTACGTCCCGACCACCCGCTCCCCGGCGGCCACCGCCTGCCGGCAGATCTCCGCGCCGAGGAAGCCGCTGGCCCCCACCACGAGCAGTGTCATTCCGATCCCTGTTCCCTGAAACGATCAAGCGGTCCGCGCCATCATGACGCGGACCGCTCGATCAGGTGGGGACGGCTCAGACCGGGTCGGCCACCGGGGCGGCCGGACCGGCGGTGCCGGCGTGCGGGCCGGTAGCCGCCTTCGGCTTCGCGTCGACGCCGGCCTCGGCGCGCTGCTGCGGGGTGATCGGCGTCGGCGCGCCGGTCAGCGGGTCGAAGCCGCCCCGGGTCTTCGGGAAGGCGATGACCTCGCGGATCGATTCGGCGCCGGCGAGCAGCATGCAGACCCGGTCCCAGCCGAACGCGATGCCGCCGTGCGGCGGGGCGCCGTACTTGAACGCCTCCAGCAGGAAGCCGAACTTGTCCTGCGCATCCTCGGGGGTGATGCCGAGCAGGTCGAAGACCCGCTTCTGCACGTCGCCGCGGTGGATACGGATGGAGCCGCCGCCGATCTCGTTGCCGTTGCAGACGATGTCGTACGCGTAGGCCAGCGCCCGGTCCGGCGCCTCCTCGAAGCGGTCGACCCACTCGGCGTTCGGCGAGGTGAACGGGTGGTGCACGGCGGTCCAGCCGCCCTCGTCCGTACGCTCGAACATCGGCGCGTCGACCACCCAGCAGAACGCCCAGGCGCTCTCGTCGATCAGGCCGGCCCGCTTGGCGATCTCGATGCGGGCGGCGCCGAGCAGCTCCTGCGCCTCCCGGGTATTGGTGCTGGCGGCGAAGAAGACCGCGTCGCCCGGCTTCGCGCCGACCGCGTCAGCGAGCCCACCGAGGTGCTCGGCGGAGAGGTTCTTCGCCACCGGGCCGCGCGCCTCGCCGGTCTCCGCGTCGAGCACCACGTACGCCAGGCCGCGCGCGCCGCGCGCCTTGGCCCAGTCCTGCCAACCGTCCAGCTCCTTGCGGCTCTGGCTCGCGCCGCCCGGCATGACCACCGCGCCGACGTAGCCACCCGCGTCGATCGCGCCGGCGAAGACCCGGAACCCGGTGCCGCGCAGGTAGTCGGTCAGCTCGGTCAGCTCGACGCCGTAGCGCAGGTCCGGCTTGTCGGAGCCGTACCGGGCCATCGCGTCGTGCCAGGTGATCCGCGGGATCGGCCGGGAGATCTCGTGCCCGGCGAGGTCCTTCCAGAGCGCCGAGACGATCGCCTCGCCGAGGTCGATCACGTCGTCCTCGGTGACGAAGGACATCTCGATGTCGAGCTGGGTGAACTCCGGCTGCCGGTCGGCACGGAAGTCCTCGTCCCGGTAGCAGCGGGCGATCTGGTAGTACCGCTCCATGCCGCCGACCATCAGCAGCTGCTTGAACAGCTGCGGGGACTGCGGCAGGGCGTACCAGCTGCCGGGCTGGAGCCGGACCGGGACCAGGAAGTCGCGGGCGCCCTCCGGGGTGGAGCGGGTCAGCGTCGGGGTCTCGATCTCCAGGAAGTCCCGCTCGTGCAGCACGCCCCGGGCGAGGTGGTTGGCCCGCGAGCGCAGCCGCATCGCGTTGGCCGGGCCGCTGCGGCGCAGGTCCAGGTAGCGGTACTTGAGCCGGATGTCATCGCCGGCCTCGACCTGGTCGTCCACCGGCAGCGGCAGCGGGGCCGCCTCGGAGAGCACCTCCAGCTCGGCGGCGGTCACCTCGACCTCGCCGGTGGGCAGCTCCGGGTTCTCGTTGCCGGCGGGGCGGCGGGTCACCTCGCCGGTGACCTTCACGCAGAACTCGTTGCGCAGCGCGTGCGCGTCCTCCTCGCGGAAGACCACCTGGACCACACCGGAGCCGTCGCGCAGGTCGACGAAGATGACACCGCCGTGGTCGCGCCGGCGGGCCACCCACCCGGCGAGCGTCACCGTGGTGCCGGCGTCCGTCGCGCGCAGGCTGCCGGCGTCATGGGTACGGATCACGACTTGCGTCTCCTCATCTGCGGTACACCTCTGCCCCTCGCATTCTGTCAGGGGCACCGGGGGCAGGCGGGCACCGGGCGGCCAACGGCACCCGGACGACGCCATCCCGGCAATGGGGTCGATCCGGAGCGCACGGCGACCACGGTCGCCGAGGCCTTCGGTTGCCCGGTGCTCTCCCGCACCCCGGCGGAGCCGCCGGCCGGTTGCGCCCGCGTACGGTGTGGCGGGTGCGCGCCGTACCCCGCTGGGCCCTGCTCTCCGCCGCCGCCGCTCCGGTCTTCCTGATCGGCGGGTGGACTCTGGCGGCGACCCGGCAGCCGGGCGGCTTCGACCAGGTCGGCGGGACGATCAGCGCGCTGGCGGCGGTCGACGCCACGGACCGCTGGATCATGACGGTCGGCCTGCTCGGGCTCGGGATCTGCCACTGCGTGACCGCCGCCGGACTGCGGCCGTCGGGCACCGTCGGCCGCCTGCTGCTCGCGCTCGGCGGGCTCGCCAACCTCGGCGTGGCGGCCTTCCCGCTGCCGGCCGAGCGCGGCTCCTCCGCTCCGCACGGCCTGGCCGCCGCCGTCGCCTTCGGCGCGCTGGCCCTCTGGCCGGCGTTCGCCGGCCGCGGCCGCCGCGGGCCCGACCGCGCCGCCGGGCTCCCGGCCCGTTGGGGTACGACCACCGCGGCGCTGCTGCTGGCCCTGGTCTGCTGGTTCACTGTGGAGCTGGTCACCGGTGGTGACCGGATCGGCCTGGCCGAGCGGGTGGCCGCCGGCGCGGAGGCGCTGTGCCCGCTGCTGGTGGTGGCGGTCCTCAGCCGTCGATGTCGGCGGGCAGCAGGTGGTGCACCGTCACCTCCCCCTCGGTGAGCGCCCGGGCGCGTTCCTCGGCGGCGGCGGCCACGGACGGGGGCAGCGGACTCAGCCCGGGGACGGCCGGGAGACTCGGCTCCGGACGCGGCGGAGCGGGCCGCCGGTCGCCCGGCGGCCCGCTCGCGGTCGGTCGATCAGTAGACGCTGACGCCGTAGACGCTCAGCGGCTCGGTGACCGGCTGGAAGTAGGTGGTGCCGCCGAAGGAGCAGTTGCCGCTGCCGCCGGAGGTGAGGCCCAGCGCGGTGGAGCCGGCGAAGAGCGAGCCGCCGCTGTCACCGCCCTCGGCGCAGACGTTGGTGCGGATCAGGCCGTAGACGGAGCCCTCGGCGTAGTTCACCGTCGCGTTGGTGGCGTTGACGCTGCCGCTGTGCACGCCGGTGGTGCTGCCGCTGCGCTTGACGGCCTGGCCGACGTACGCGTTGCCAGCGGTGGTGATGTCCTGGTAGGTGCCGTTGTAGAGGTAGACGTTGCCGGTCGGCACGCTGCCGTTGGTGTAGCGCACGATGCCGTAGTCGTTGCCCGGGAAGCTGGTGCCGGCCCGGCTGCCCAGCACGGTGGTCTGGCCGGAGTTCGAGTACCAGGTGGACCCGAGGTTGGTGCAGTGCCCGGCGGTGAGGAAGTAGTAGGTCGAGCCGCTGCGGACGTTGAAGCCGAGCGAGCAGCGGTAGCCGCCGGTGTAGATGGCCTGGCCGCCGGAGACGCGCTTGCTCAGCACGCCGGGCTCGGCGACCACCCGGACGGCACCGTCGGTGCGGGCGGCGGCGGCCTTGACGCGGTCGAGCTTGGCGCCGGTGACGGTGCTGTCGACGGAGACCACGACCTGGTTGGTGGCCGCGTCGGTCCACCAGGCGGTGCCCGGGATCTTGGCGGACCGCTCGAGCTCGGCGGTGGCCCGGTTCAGCGCGGCGGCGCCGCGGGTGACGAGCTTCGGCGTGGCGCCGGCGGCGCGGACCGCGCGGGCGGCGGCGGCGTCGGTGACGGCGACGACCATCGTGCCGCTGGCGTCGGCGTACGTGCCGGCGGCGTGGTCGCCGAGCCGCGCGGCGAGGCCGGCCGCGGCGTCGGGGGAAGCGGGCGAGGAGGGTGCCGCCTGGGCGGGCGCGCCGAGCAGCGAGCCGGCTACCAGGGTTCCGGCGACGGCGACGGTGACGGCGCGGCGGAGCGATGACCTCGTGGGTCGCATGAACAGCCTCCCGGATGGGGGATGGGGGACCAACTCGTGGCGAGGGCCCTGGACCAACCCGGCTAGCTGGGGGAACCGGCCGGGCTGAGTGAAGTATTCACATGTTTAAGATCCTGAGCAAGACCCTGTTATGCCCGAATTCACCCAACGGCCACAGGTAACGGCTCCGCAACATTGTGGACACAGACCGTCATCTATACGATCCGGTCACCGTCGCATTCCCGGCACCGTGATCCGGAGGCCACGATGACCATCCCCCGACGCGTGCTGGCCACCCTCGCCAGCCTGACCGCCCTCGTCCTGCTCGCCGCAAGCCCGGCCAGCGCCGCCGCCACCCCACCGCCCAACTCGATGGCCAGCCTCGGCGACTCCATCACCCGCGGCTTCAACGCCTGCGGCTGGTACGTCGACTGCACCTCCCGGTCGTTCAGCACCGGCGACTACTCCACCGTGAACAGTCACTACCTGCGGATCCGCGCGGTCAACCCGACCATCCAGGGCCGCAACTACAACGACGCGAAGACCGGGGCCAGATCCGCCGACATGTACGGCCAGGCCGGCACCACGGTCGGCCAGGGCGTCGAGTACGTCACCATGCTGATCGGCGCCAACGACGCCTGCACCAGCTCGGAAGCCACCATGACCTCGGCGACCACGTTCCGGGCCAACATCGACAGCGCGCTCAACCGCCTCAAGGCCGGGCTCCCCAACGCCCGGGTGGCGGTGCTCAGCGTGCCCGACATCTACCGCCTCTGGTACATCGGCAAGGGCAACGGCAGCGCGCTCACCGCCTGGTCGACCTTCGGCATCTGCCAGTCGATGCTGGCCAACGCCACCTCCACCGCCCAGGCCGACGTCGACCGGCGGGCCCGGGTCCGGCAGCGGGTGATCGACTACAACGCCCAGCTCGCCCAGGCCTGCGCCGCGTACGGCGCGAACTGCGACTTCGACGACAACGCGGTGTTCAACTACCCGTTCGCGCTCAGTCAGGTCTCCGGCTGGGACTACTTCCACCCCAACACCAGTGGCCAGGCGGTGCTGGCCAGCATCTCGTACGCCAACGGCTTCGGTTGGTAGGCGCTCCCACGGCGCGCGGGCGGCCCACCGTCCGCGCGCCGACTCGCGTACCCGGGCAGACGCCGCCGGTCAGTCGACCCGGCGGCGCGCCCCCGGACCCGGACGGGGCACCACGTCGCGCGGGTCCGTCACCTCGTGTCCCGCGGCGCAGCGCAGCTCGACGTGGACCTCCGCGCCGCAGTCCCGATGGGTGACCCGCAGCGGGGAGCCGTCCGGGTCGGCGAGGTAGCGGTCGCCCCAGCCGAGCACCGCCACCAGCACGGGCCAGAGGTCGAGGCCCTTCTCGGTCAGCCGGTACTCGTGGCGCACCCGGCTGCCCGGCTCGCGGTACGGCTCGCGGCGCAGCACCCCCTCCTCGACCAGCGTGGCGAGCCGGTTGGTCAGCACCTGTCGCGGGATGCCGGTCCGGACCCGCATGTCGTCGAAGCGGCGGATGCCGTTGAAGACCTCGCGGAGCACGACGAGGGTCCACCGCTCGCCGAGGATCGCCATCGCGCGGGCGATGGTGCAATTCTCCACCGACCAGTCCAGTGCCGCGGGTCTCATGCCGACCAGGCTAGGTCTGATTGACAGACTCAGCAACGCGCTGCCAGGCTGAGTCCATGACACAGACGCAGGATCCCGCGCGCAGCCGTACCTTCTCCTGGTCCGACCCGGTGGCGGGCGCCGCGCAGATCGGCCGACGCGGCGGACTGGAACTGCTCCGCGCGATGATCGACGGCGAGCTGGCCGCCCCGCCGGTGATGCACCTGATCGACATGGCCCGGATGGAGGCCGACGAGGGCCGGGTCGCGGTGGAGCTGGTGCCGCAGGAGTTCCACTACAACCCGCTCGGCACCGTGCACGGCGGGGTCATCTCCACCCTGCTCGACACCGCCGCGGCATGCGCCGTGCACACCACGCTGCCGGCCGGCGTCGGCTACACCTCGCTGGACCTGAACGTGAAGTTCCTCCGCCCGGTGACGGTCGCCAGCGGCACCCTCCGCTGCGAGGGCACGGTCCTTCAGCGCGGTCGCCGCACCGCCCTCGCCGAGGCTCGCCTGACCGACGCGGCAGGACGCCTAATCGCCCACGCCACCTCCACCTGCCTCCTCTTCCCCCTGGACCAACCCTCCTGACCCGCTCCCCCTGCCCCCCGCCCTGCCCCCTGCCGATCTTGCACTTGGGGCCTTCGGTGCGGGCGTGATGTGGCTTTTGTCGGGGTACAAGTGCAAGATCACGGAGCGAGGGCGAGGTCAGGCGCGGGTGGCGAGGCGGGCGGCGCGGGCGGCGCGCTTCTCCTCGAAGCGGGCGGCGCCCTGCTCCAGGTCGTCGAGGTGGCGAGCGACCTGGTCGCGGGCGGCCTCGCCGTCGGAGTTCAGGCCGGTCACGCTGAACACGTCCCACTGGCGCAGCACCGGGACGACCACCTCGTCGCGGTGCTGGCGCAGGTCGTAGATGCCGGCCAGGGCGATCGCCACGGACTTGCGGGCGAAGCCGTCGATGCCGACGCCGGGCATCTGGAAGTCGGCCAGCACGTCGGCGACGGCCCGCATGGCCTGGCTCGGGGCCAGCTCGAAGGCCGCGGCGAGCAGGTTGCGGTAGAAGACCATGTGCAGGTTCTCGTCGGCGGCCACCCGGGCCAGCAGCGCCTCGCAGGCCGGGTCGCCGGTCGCCCGGCCGGTGTTGCGGTGCGAGATCCGGGTCGCCAGCTCCTGGAACGACACGTACGCCAGGGAGTGCAGCACCTCGTCGCCGTGCGCGTTGATGTAGCCCGCCGCCATGTGGGTCATCCGGGCGCGCTCCAGGGCCACCGGGTCGACCGCCCGGGTCACCGTCAGGTAGTCACGGATCGCGGTGCCGTGCCGCCCCTCCTCCGCCGTCCACCGGTGCACCCAGGTCCCCCACGCGCCGTCCCGGCCGAAGAGGGTGGCGATCTCGTGGTGGTACGAGGGCAGGTTGTCCTCGGTGAGCAGGTTGACGATCAGCGCCGTCCGGGCCACCTCGGGAATGGTCGAGTCGGACTCCGACCAGGCCTCGCCGCCGAGCGGGCCGTCGAAGGTGCGGCCCTCGCTCCACGGCACGTACTCGTGGGGGAACCACTCCTTCGCTATCGACAGGTGCCGGTCGAGGTTCTTCTCCACCACGGCTTCGAGTTCGAGGAGCAGGGCGGTCTGGCTCAGCGAAGCGGTCATGCAAGTCTCTCCCTACGGTGGCGTAACTTACGCTACCGTAGGTCTTCTCGGCCGTACGCGCGAGTTATAGCTCCAATAGCTCAGCTGACCAGCGGCTTCAGGTCCGCCCGGGGAGGCGTCCACTCCCCCGCCGCCGCCGCGACCTGCTCGCCGGAACGGATGTCCTTCACCTCGTCGCCCTCGGCTGCGGGGAACCAGACGTACGGGATGCCCCGCCGCTCGGCGTACCGGATCTGCTTGCCGAACTTGGCCGCGCTCGGCGACACCTCGGTGGGGATGCCCCGGGAGCGCAGCGCCTCGGCGACCGAGTTGCTCGCCGGCCGATCCTCCTCGGCGGTCACCGCGACCAGCACGCAGGTCGGCACGCTGCGGGACACCGAGAGCGCCTCCGCGCCGAATAGCAGGCCGAGCAGCCGGGTAACCCCGATCGAGATGCCCACTCCGGGGAAGCGGACGGACCCGGAACTGGCCAGGTTGTCGTACCGGCCTCCGGAGCAGATCGAGCCGAACCGCTCGTAGCCCACCATCTGCGTCTCGTAGACGGTGCCGGTGTAGTAGTCCAGGCCGCGGGCGATGCGCAGGTCGGCCACGCAGAGGCCGGGCGAGTGGGCGGCAGCGGTCTCCACCACCGCGACCAGTTCCTCGATGCCCTCGTCGAGCAGCGGGTCGGTCACCCCGAGGGCGCGCACCGCGTCGGCGAAGGAGGCGTCCGGCGCGGAGATCTCGGCCAGCGCCAGCGCCGCCTTGGCCTGCGCCTCGCTCGCCCCGGCGGTCTCGGCCAGCAACTCGGCCACCTTCGCCGGACCGATCCTGTCCAGCCTGTCCACCGCGCGCAGCGCCGCCTCGGGGTCGCTGATCCCGACCCCCCGGTAGAAACCCTCACAGATCTTGCGGTTGTTGACCTGGATCCGCACCGGCGGGATCGGCAGCGAGCGCAGCGCGTCACCGATCACCAGCGGCATCTCCGCCTCGTAGTGCGCGGGCAGGGTGTCCCGGTCGACGATGTCGATGTCGGCCTGGAGGAACTCGCGGTAGCGACCCTCCTGCGGCCGCTCGCCGCGCCACACCTTCTGGATCTGGTAGCGGCGGAACGGGAACTGCAGCTTGCCGGCGTTCTCCAGCACGTACCGCGCGAACGGCACGGTCAGGTCGAAGTGCAGGCCGAGCGAGTCATCCCCGGCCGGCCCCTCGGCGTCGGCCTGCAGCCGGCGCAGCACGTAGACCTCCTTCGAGGTCTCCCCCTTGCGCAACAGCTGGTCGAGGGGCTCCACCGAGCGCGTCTCGAGGGGGGCGAAGCCGTACAGCTCGAACGTGGCGCGGATCCGGTCGAGGACGAACTGCTCGATCATCCGCTGGGCGGGCGTCCACTCGGGGAATCCGGAGATGGGCGTTGGCTTGCTCATGACGTACTCCTCGCGTACCGCGCGGACCGCGCGGGGAAAGTCGTGAATGCGGGGCGGCTACAGGCCGCGGGTGGGCGCGGCCGGGCGCGCGTCGTCGGTCCCCGCCACCTCGACGAGGTACGGGTTGTTCGCGCGCTCGCGGCCGATCGTGGTCGCGGGGCCGTGGCCGGGCAGGACGACGGTGTCGTCGGCCAGCGGGAGGACCTTCTCCCGCAGGCTGGACAGCATCCGGGGCATGCTGCCGCCCGGCAGGTCGGTGCGGCCGATCGAGCCGGCGAAGAGCACGTCACCGGAGAGGCAGATCTGTTCGGCCTCCCAGGGCGAGCCGGCGCCGGGCATCCGGAACAGCACCGACCCGCCGGTATGGCCGGGAGCGTGGTCGACGGTGATCTCCAACCCGGCGAGAGCCAGGGTCGCGCCGTCGGTCAGCTCGGCCACGTCGTCCGGCTCGGCGTACGGCAGCCGGCCGCCGAAGAGCTGGGTGAGGTCCATGGAGAGCGCCTTCGACGGATCGGCGAGCAGCTCCCGGTCGTCCGGGTGGATGTACGCCGGGATGCCGCGCGCGCCGCAGACCGGCGCCACGGAGAAGGTGTGGTCCAGGTGGCCGTGGGTGAGCAGCACGGCGGCCGGGTGCAGGCGATGCTCGGCGAGCACGGCGTCGAGCCGGTCCAGCACCCCGATGCCGGGGTCGACCACCACGCACTGCTCCCCCGGCGCGGTCGCCACCACATAGCAGTTGGTGCCGAAGGCGTCCGCGGGAAAGCCGGCCACGAGCACGTCCGCTCCCCTTCCGTCGAGTCGTCGTCTCCGTCCAGCAGCCTAGTCGGACGGGCGAGCGCATTGTTCCGACCCAGCGGTCCCAGCGGCCCCGGTGGGCACAGTGACATACCCCGATAAACCCAGGCCGGACCTCGTACCCCACGTTCACAGCGGCTACCCGTACACTCTGGCGGGCGTGTGGCGTGGCGCACCTGCCGCCCGACGGGCGGAGGACGCCCGGGCGCCGGCGACGACCAGGGCAGAGGAAGGGCAGCACGAGTGGCTTCCAGCAGGGACCGGCAGCGCAAAATGGCGCGGGCCAAGCTCGACCGGCAGCTCGCCCGGCGGGCCGCGGCCACGAAGCGCCGCCGGCAGATCCAGGCCGGCGTGGGCGCCGCCGTGGTGCTAGCGCTGATCGTGGTCGGGTCGGCCTGGGCGCTCGGCGCGTTCGACGGCAAGTCGGACAAGAAGGCCGCCGAGGACGTCTGCGTGTGGACCCCGCAGGACGCCAGCGCCAACACCAACCTCAAGGACGTCGGCACCCCGGCCACCACCGGCCTGCCGACCTCCGGCACCCGGGCGATGACGATCACCACCAACCAGGGCACCCCGATCACCGCCCAGCTCGATCTGGCCGCCGCGCCGTGCGCCGGGGCGAGCATCGCCCACCTGGCCGGCAAGTCGTTCTACGACAACACCAAGTGCCACGAGATCACCACCGAGGGCGCGCTGCGCTGCGGCGACCCGAGCGGCACCGGGATCGGTGGCCCCGCGTACTCGTTCTACGACGAGAACGTCCCCACCCCGGCGCCGAGCCCGTCCGGCAAGCCCGCCGCCGGCCAGCCCCCGGCGTACCCGAAGGGCACGGTCGCCATGATCGCGAACCCGCCGGGCGCGAACGGCAGCCAGTTCCTCGTCTTCTTCAAGGACTTCAACCCGGCCAAGCCGGTCTACCCGGTCATCGGCAAGGTCACCGCCGGCCTGGATGTGGTGGAGAAGATCGGTGCCCTGCCGACCGTGGACAATGGGAGCGGAGCCAAGGTCAAGCCGAAGACCGACGTGGTGATCCAGAGCCTCACGGTCGGCGAGCCGACCGCCGCACCGGCCGCCACCAGCGCGCCCGCGGCCAGCCCCAGCGCCGGCTGATCCGGCCGCCCACCCACCGCAGCGGCAGCGTCCGCGCCCGAGAAGTTTCGTAAGGAGTGACCGTGACGTCCACCAGAGAGCGGCAGCGCGCGGCGGCGCGGGCCCGACTCGAGCGGGAGATGGCCGAGCGCTCGGCCCGCGCCCGCAAACGCCGGCAGACGCAGGCGATCGTCGGGGCCGGTGCGGTCCTGCTGCTCGTGGTCGCCGGCACGGTCTGGCTGG
The DNA here is from genome assembly GCF_033804685.1 of Micromonospora sp. RTP1Z1. NCBI lineage: Bacteria > Bacillati > Actinomycetota > Actinomycetes > Micromonosporales > Micromonosporaceae > Micromonospora > Micromonospora sp. RTP1Z1. Next base: position 15,682 of record NZ_JAPFQV010000070.1, on the reverse strand, counting down.
CCACCGCACTCGGTGGCGACGACGACAAGAAGCAGCACGCCGGGTCGGCCGGTGGCGCCGCCCAGTGCGCCTACACCGAGGTCCCCAAGGAGGGGCGCCCCAAGGAGATCAAGGACGTCGGTCTGCCGGAGGCCCAGCAGAAGGACACCGGCACCCAGACCATGACGATCGACACCAACCTGGGTCCGATCACCGCGAAGATCGACCGGGCCGCCGTGCCCTGCACCGCGGGCAGCTTCACCCACCTGGCCAGCAAGGGCTTCTTCGACAACACGAAGTGCCACCGGCTGGTGACCGAGGGCATCAAGGTGCTGCAGTGCGGCGACCCGAGCGCGACCGGCAACGGCTGGCGGCAGACCGACGGCACCGGCGGACCGGGCTACAACCTGGCCGAGGAGAACCTGCCGACCGACAAGCGCCCCGCGTACCCGGAGGGCGTCATCGCGATGGCCAACTCCGGCCAGCCGGGCAGCACCGGCAGCCAGTTCTTCATCGTGTACGGCGACTCGCAGCTCGACCCGAACTACACCGTGCTGGGCAGCGTCACCGGCGGCATGGACCTGGTCAAGCAGGTCGCGGCGGCCGGCGACGACAAGGCCTTCGCGCAGCAGGCCGGCGGCGGCCACCCCAAGAAGGAGATCGTCATCAACAAGCTGGCGATGAGCGACATCCAGGGCTGAGCCCGCTCGTACGACGACGAAGCGCCCGCCGGCTGAGCCGGCGGGCGCTTCCGTGTCCGTGCCTCAGGCGCCCGAGGTGACCCGGTACGCGTCGAAGACGCCGTCGACCTTCCGCACCGTGGCCAGCAGGTGGCCCAGGTGCTTCGGGTCGGCCATCTCGAAGCTGAACCGGCTCACCGCCACCCGGTCCCGGGTGGTGGTGACGGTGGCGGAGAGGATGTTCACCCGCTCCTCCGACAACACCCGGGTCACGTCGGCCAGCAGCTTGTGCCGGTCCAGCGCCTCGACCTGGATGGCGACGAGGAAGGTGGAGGCGGAGGTGAGCTTCCAGCTGACCTCGACCACCCGCTCGGCCTGCGCCCGCAGGTCCTCGGCGTTGGCGCAGTCGTCGCGGTGCACGCTGACCCCACCGGAGCGGGTGACGAAGCCGAAGACCGCGTCCGGTGGCACCGGGGTGCAGCAGCGGGCCAGCTTGATCCAGACGTCGCTGACCCCCCGGACCACCACGCCAGGATCGTTGCTGCTCTGCCGGCTGCGCGGCGGCCGGGTGGCGACGGCGGTCTCGGCGATGTCCTCCGCCGCGCCCTCCTCGCCGCCGTACGTGGCCATCAGCTTCTGCACGACGGACTGGGCGGAGACCTGGCTGTCGCCGACCGCCGCGTACAGCGAGGCGACGTCGGCCAGGTGCAGGTCCCGGGCGATCGCCATCAGCGCGTCCGAGGTGAGCATCCGCTGCAACGGCATGCCCTGCTTGCGCATCGCCTTGACGATCGAGTCCTTGCCGGCCTCGATCGCCTCCTCGCGCCGCTCCTTGTTGAAATACTGGCGGATCTTGGTGCGGGCGCGCGGGCTCTTGACGAAGCCGAGCCAGTCCTGCGTCGGGCCGGCCGTCTCCGACTTCGAGGTGAAGATCTCGATCACGTCGCCGTTGGAGAGCGTCGACTCCAGCGGCACCAGCTTGCCGTTGACCCGGGCGCCGATGCACTTGTGCCCGACCTCGGTGTGCACCGCGTACGCGAAGTCCACCGGCGTCGACCCGGTCGGCAGCGGGATGACGTCACCCTTCGGGGTGAAGACGTACACCTCCTGGCTGGACAGGTCGAAGCGGAGCGCGTCGAGGAACTCGCTCGGGTCCGCCGCCTCCCGCTGCCAGTCCAGCAGCTGACGCAGCCAGGTCATCTCGTCGATGTGCGCCGGCGGGCCGACGATCTGGGTGCCCTTGTGCTCCTTGTACTTCCAGTGCGCGGCGATGCCGAACTCGGCGGTGCGGTGCATCGCGTACGTGCGGATCTGCATCTCCACCGGCTTGCCGGTGGGCCCGATGACCGTCGTGTGCAACGACTGGTACATGTTGAACTTGGGCATGGCGATGTAGTCCTTGAACCGGCCCGGCACCGGCTGCCAGTTGGCGTGGATGACGCCCAGCGCCGCGTAGCAGTCCCGCACCGTGTCGACCAGGATCCGCACCCCGACCAGGTCGTAGATGTCGTTGAAGTCGCGACCTCGCACGATCATCTTCTGGTAGATCGAGTAGAGGTGCTTCGGCCGCCCGGTGGTCTCCGCCTTGATCTTGGCGGACTTCAGGTCGGTCTGCACCTTCTGGGTCACCTGACGCAGCAGCGCCTCGCGCTGCGGCTGGTGCTCCCCGATCAGGCGGTTGATCTCCTCGTAGCGCTTCGGGAAGAGGGTGCCGAAGGCGAGATCCTCCAGCTCCCACTTGATCGTGTTCATCCCGAGGCGGTGCGCGAGGGGAGCCAGGATCTCCAGCGTCTCCTTCGCCTTCTGCTCCTGCTTGGGGCGGGGCAGGAAGGTGAGGGTACGCATGTTGTGCAGCCGGTCGGCGAGCTTGATCACCAGCACCCGCGGGTCCTTGGCCATCGCCACGACCATCTTGCGGATGGTCTCCGCCTTGGCCGCGTCGCCCAGCTTGACCTTGTCGAGCTTGGTGACGCCGTCGACCAGCAGCGTGACCTCGCCGCCGAAGTCCGCGCGCATCTGGTCGAGGGTGTACTCGGTGTCCTCGATGGTGTCGTGCAGCAGCGCGGCGACCAGCGTGGTGGTGTCCATGCCCAGGTTGCCCAGGATGGTCGCCACCGCGAGGGGGTGGGTGATGTACGGGTCGCCGGACTTCCGGTACTGGCCGGAGTGCCAGCGCGCCGCGGTGTCGAACGCCCGCTGCAGCAGCCGGGCGTCAGCCTTGGGGTGGTTCACCCGGTGGGTGGCGATCAGCGGTTCGAGCACCTCGCTGACCTGAGAGGTCTGCCACGGTGCGTTGAACCGGGCCAGTCGGGCGCGAACCCGTCGCCCGGTGGGCGCGTTGGACAGCGCGAAACCACCGCTCGGCGAGGGATCGTCTGAGCCGTCGATCGGGAACGGCACCACGACCGCGCCGCCGGGCGCCGCGCCACCGTCCGTGCCGGCCTCGGGGCCGACGCCGCTGCCAGAGCCCGTCACCCGGGCCGGCGGGTTGACGCTCCGCTCGGTCACCGAGCCGTCCGCGTCGCCTGTCGGGTGCACCGTGCCCTCCGCCGGAGGGACGACCTCGTGGGACACCGGCCTCCTCACCGCTCACCGGGATGCGCCGACCGTGCGGCCGACGTCCGTGTCAACCGGCTGTGGGGCCGGTGTTGTTCCGCGCCGACCCGCGGCCGGCGGCCTTCCGCCGCCGGACGGTCGCCCGCCCGGTCAGCAAAGGGCAATGCTACCCGCAGGCAGGGTGCCCCGCCGCTCCGCCGGACGGTCCCCGCCCGGTCCGCCCGAGGGGCGCGGCATCAAACGGTCAACAGGGCATGGACCGGACGCGGGGCCAGCCGGTCCCGCCCCTTGAGGAAGGCCAGCTCCAGCAGCACGGTGAAGCCGGCGACCGTGCCGCCGGCCCGCTCCACCAGGTCGAGGGTGGCCTCGGCGGTGCCGCCGGTGGCGAGCACGTCGTCGACCACCAGCACCCGGTGGCCGGCGGTGAAGGCGTCCTGGTGCACCTCCAGGGTCGCCTCGCCGTATTCCAGGGCGTAGGAGGCCGAGTACGCCGGGCGGGGCAGCTTGCCGGCCTTGCGCACCGGCACCACGCCAATTCCGGTCGCGTACGCGATGGCGGCGGCGATCACGAAGCCGCGCGCCTCGATGCCGACCACCGCGTCGAACGAGTCACGCCCGTGGTACGTCACGATCCCGTCGATCACCTCGCGGAACACGTCACCGTCGGCGAAGAGCGGCATCAGGTCCTTGAACATGACGCCGGGCTTCGGGAAGTCCGGCACGTCCAGCACCCGGCTGGCCACCAGCCGGGCGACCTCCGGGCCGCTGTCTCCGCGTACCCCGGTGCTGTGGGTCTCCGTCACGGTTGTCCCGCTTCCCTTCGACGACGACGGCGTCCGCCATGCTGCTCGCACGGCATGGCGGACGCCGTCGGGTCGATCGCTACCGGGTCCGGCGGACCGGGTCAGCGGCGCTTGGCGCCGCCCGGCCGGTTGCCCCCGCCACCGCTGGGGCGACCGCCCCGGGCGCCGGTCGGGCGCTTGACGGCCGGTCGGGCGCCCACCTTCGGCGCCGCGCCGGCCAGCGCCGCGGCCTCCGGGTCGACGGCCTCCTCGCCGGCCTCGGCGGCCCGCGGCGCGCCCTTCGGGGCCAGCTCGCCCCGGGCGATCGCGCCCCGGCGGGCCAGCACCCGCTTGTGGTGCGCGCTGATCCGCGGGTCCTGGTTCTTCAGGAGCACCAGCAGCGGGGTGGCCAGCAGGATCGAGGTCATGAACGCCACCGCCATCCCGACGAAGAGCACCAGACCGAGGTCCTTCAGCGTGCCCGCGCCCAGCAGACCGGCACCGATGAAGAGCAGACCGCCGACCGGGAGCAGGGCGACCACCGAGGTGTTCAACGACCGCATCAGGCTCTGGTTCAGCGCCAGGTTGGCCGCCTCGCCGTAGGTCAGGTTGTTGTTCGCGGTGATGCCCCGGGTGTTCTCCTGGACCTTGTCGAAGACGACCACCACGTCGTAGAGCGCGAAGCCCAGAATGGTGAGGAACCCGATGATCGTCGACGGGGTGACCTCGAAGCCGACCAGCGAGTAGATGCCGGCGGTGAGGATCAGGTTCATGAACAGCGAGCTGATCGCGGCGACGGCCATCCGCCACTCGAAGCGCAGGATCAGGTAGATCGACACCACCGCGAGGAAGATGATCAGGCCGAGCAGCGCACGTTCGGTCACCTGGCCACCGAACGACGCGCTGACCTGGTTCGCGCCGACCTGCTCGAACTTGAGCCCGAACTTCTGGGCGATCTCGGTCTTCACCTCGTTCGACTGCGTGGGCGTCAGCTCCGAGGTGCGCATCTCGTACGAGTCGCCGCTGGTGCCGCCGACCTTCTGCGCGGTCGCCACCTCGGCGCCGCCACCCTTGGTCCGCAGCACGTCGTTCACCGACCGCTCGGCCTCGTCCAGGGTGCCGACGCTGGCCGGCACCTGGAGCGAGGTGCCGCCGGCGAACTCGATGCCGAGGCTGAAGCCCCGTACGGCGAAGCTGAACACCGCGATCAGCGCCAGCACGGCGGCGACGGTGAACCAGAGCTTGCGCCGGCCGACGATGTTGAGATCGGCCTCGCCCCGGTACAGCCGGGACGCCAGACCACTCTTAGCCATCTCAGGCCTCCTTGACACGCGGGTTGCGGGGGTTGGCCTGGTCGGCCGACCGGGCCGGCAGGGCCCGACCGAGACCGCTGACCCGTGGGGACAGGAACGCCTTGGTCCGGGCGAACATCGTCATGATCGGGTGCCGGAAGAGGAAGACGACCAGCAGGTCGAGCACGGTGGCCAGGCCGAGGGCGAAGGCGAAGCCCTTCACCGTGCCGACCGAGACGATGTACAGCACCACGGCGGACATCAGGGTGATGGCGTTCGCCGAGATGATCGTCCGGCGGGCCCGGACCCAGGCGCGCGGCACCGCGCTTCGTGGGCTGCGCCCCTCCCGGATCTCGTCCTTGAGCCGCTCGAAGTAGATGACGAACGAGTCCGCCGCCACACCGAGCGAGACGATCATGCCGGCGATGCCGGCGAGGGTGAGGGTGAAGCCGATCGACCGGCCGAGCACCACCAGCGCGCCGAAGACCAGCAGCGCGGAGAGCACCAGGCTCAGGAAGATCACCGAGCCGAGCAGCCGGTAGTAGAAGAACGAGTAGATGATGACCAGCAGCATGCCGATGCCGGCGGCGAGCAGACCGGCCCGCAGCTGGCTGTCGCCGAGCGTGGCGGTGACGTTCTGCTGCTCCTGCGGCACGAAGGTCACCGGCAGCGCGCCGTAGCGCAGCTGGCTGGCCAGCGCGTTCGCGGCCTTGTTGTCGAAGCTGCCGGTGATCTGGGAATCACCGGTCAGCACGCCCTGGATCTCCGGCGAGGAGACGATCTTGTTGTCCAGGACCACCGCGACCCGGCACTTGCCGTCCTGCCCGAGGGCGGTCTGGTCGCAGGCCTGGCCCTCGTTGGTGAACGCCTCGCGGGTCAGGTTGGTCCAGTGCTCCTGGCCCTTGCCGGTGAACTGGAGGCTGACCACCCAGGAGCTGGTCTGGTCGAGCTGGGCGGAGGCGTTCTTGACGTCGGTGCCGACCACCTTCGCCACGTCGAGCAGGTACTTCGCGCCGGCCTCGCAGGCGACGGCCTTCTGCTTCTCGTCCTTGATCGACGCCGGCGGCCGCTTGTCGAGCTGGGCGCAGGTGATGGTCGGGACGTTGAACTGCGTGTCCGCCGGCAGCACCGCGATCTCCTGCGGGGAGAGCGTGCCGAACGGCTTGAGCTTCTCCGCCAGCGACGGGTTGGCGGAGACGTCAGCCGGGGCCTTCAGGCCGGTGGCGGCGGCCCAGGCGGCCGGGCCGACCTTCTGCTCGACGGCCTTGCGCTGCTGCTCCACGCTCTGCGGCACGGGCTGGGCGCTGGCGCTCGGCGACGGCGCGGCGGCGCTCGGCGAGGCCGACGGCGTCGGGGCGGCGGCGCTGGCGCTCGGCGTCGGGGCCATGCCGCCCTGCCCGCCGGCACTCGGCGAGGCGGTGACCTTCGGGGCGCTCGCCGACGGCGTCGGGGCGGCGCTGCCCGAGGGCTTCGGCGTCGCGCTGCCGGACGGGACCGGGGTCACGCTGGCGCTCGGGGCCGGGCCGGCGGTCGCGCCGCTGCCGTCGGTCGCCTTGAGGACCTTGCGGAACCGCAGCTCGGCGGCGCTGCCGACGTCGGTCAGGTCGCGGTTCACACCGGGCAGGGAGATGACGATGTTCCGGTTGCCCTCGGTGACCACCTCGGCCTCGGCCACGCCGTAGCCGTTGACCCGGTTCTCGATGATCTGGCGCGCCTCTTCGAGGTTGGCGGGCGTCGGCGGCTTGCCGTCCACGCTGTTGGTGGCCTCGAGCGCCACCCGGGTGCCGCCGATCAGGTCCAGGCCGAGCCGCGGCTCCAGCCGATCCTTCCAGCCACCGCTGGCACCGCCCGAGAAGAACACCAAAAGATAGAGGACGACGAAGACGAGCCCGAGAACGGCGAGCTGCCGTCCGGGGCGCATCTGTCCCTGAGGTGGTGCCACGGTTGTCCTGTCTCCCTGTACGGTCGCGCCGCTGGCGCAGCGCCGACGAAAGTCGGACCGGGGGTGTCCGGCCGACTGTTCTGGCGGGTCGACGCCGCCGGCCGACACGCCTCCGGGTCACGACGCGGCGGCGTCGGGGGGAGTTCCGCGTGTCGGCGTCGGGCGCCGACCCAACTATCCACTTGTGGGAATGAATCCGCTGCCCTGTCGGGGCGGTCGGTCATTCCTTGACGGCGTCGGCTTCCTCGGCCACCGGCTCGATCTCCTCGGGGCGCTCGGCCCTGGTGACCACCCGGGCGATGGCCGGGCGGGCGTACCGGGTCTGCACGCCCGGAGCGACTTCGAGCAGGACGGTGTCGTCGTCCACCTCGGTGACCGTGCCGTAGAGCCCGCCGATGGTGACCACCTCGTCGCCGGGAGCGAGGTCGGACTGCATGTTCTCGGCCTCACGCCGGCGCTTCTGCTGGGGGCGGATCATCATGAAGTACATGACGCCGAAGAGCAGAGCGATCATGAGGATCGGCGTAAGACCGCCCGCTCCTCCGCCACCCGCTGCTAGGTAATGCACGGTTGCCGACCTTCCCATTGGCCTTCGCACCTGACCCGAGGGCACCGGAGCGGAGGCGGATTCTCACATCCTGTACAGACCGCGGCGAAGTCTAATCCCTGCACCGGAGAACACCGAATGCGGCACAGATCACGTTCGGATCACGGCTGATCGGGCTGCGCAGAGAACAGATCAGGCACGGGAGGGGCATCCGTGCCAAATGTACCATTCGGCGGGGTACGCCCCAGATGCTGCCAGGCCGCCTCGGTGGCGACCCGCCCCCTCGGGGTACGCGCCAGCAGCCCGGCCCGCACCAGGAACGGCTCGCAGACCTCCTCGACGGTGTCCGGCTGCTCCCCCACCGCGACGGCGAGGGTGGTGAGCCCGACCGGGCCGCCCCGGAACGAGTCGACCAGCGCGGTGAGCACCGCCCGGTCCAGCCGGTCCAGGCCGAGCGCGTCGACGTCGTACACGGTGAGGGCGGCCCGGGCGGTTGCCAGGTTCACCACGCCCTCGGCCCGGACCTCGGCGTAGTCGCGGACCCGGCGCAGCAGGCGGTTGGCGATCCGAGGGGTGCCCCGGGACCGGCCGGCGATCTCGGTCGCGCCCTCGTCGGTGATCGGCACGCCGAAGATCCGCGCCGAGCGGCGCAGCAGCACCTCCAGATCGGCCGGGGCGTAGAAGTCGAGGTGGGCCACGAAGCCGAACCGGTCCCGCATCGGGCCGGTGAGCAGACCGGACCGGGTGGTCGCGCCGACCAGGGTGAACGGCTCGACGTCGAGCGGGATGGCGGTGGCGCCCGGTCCCTTGCCGACCACCACGTCGACCCGGAAGTCCTCCATCGCGCTGTAGAGCAGTTCCTCGGCCGGCTTGGCGATCCGGTGGATCTCGTCGATGAAGAGCACGTCGCCCTCGGCGAGGCTGGTCAGGATGGCCGCCAGGTCACCGGAGCGCTCGATCGCCGGGCCACTGGTCACCCGGAGGCCCGCGCCCAGCTCGGCGGCCACGATGTTGGCCAGGGTGGTGTTGTGCACCACGAGATCGTTGACCGTGAAGGTGTGGTCGCCATCGACTGTCAGGCACCGGCACTCATGCAGGCCGACCTGCTCGACCGAGGCCACCCGATCGGCCGCGAGCCGCTCTTCGAAGCGGTCGCGACGAGGCGCCCATTCCGCGAGTCGCATGCCCCGTTCGCCGAGCACCGTGACCCGCTGCACGAACCTCGCCACGTCATCCTGGCTGGTGATACTGAGCCGCCACGACTCGTGTGGCCTGCCCTGGTAGCGCCCCCGCTTGAGCTTCAACCGCGACTGGATGCCCAGCCGCAGCAGCAGGTGCTGGACGTCCTCGAGCAGGCCCCGCGAGACGCTGTAGTACTCGACCACCACGTCGTAGCGGTCCCGCCCGCGCCGGCTGACCGTGCCGTCGCAGGCGAAGTACGCCCCGAGGAAGGCCGCAACCTGCCAGGTGTCACCCCGGTAGACGAATGCGGGTACGCGCTTCTGCCAGGCGTTCTTGTCGAGCAGACCGTGCTCGCCGAGCCATGGCCGAAGCCCCGAGATCCTGATGAGCGAGCTGCGGGCGCTGTTCGGCCTCGTGGTGTGGGGGTACCCCAGCTGGTCGCAGGTCGACCGGAAGTCGCCGAGCACATCCTCGTCACCACCCGTGAAGGTCACCTGGTTGGTCGTGCACCCGTCGCCGATGAGATATCCGGCGAGCTTGTACTCGTCGACCTCCTCGGTGCCGTCAGCGACCAGATTCGGACACAGGACGTTGGCGACGAAGTCGCGTTCGGTCAGGTCCCCGGCCTTGGCCCAGCCCTCTGGGGTCCAGAACGGGTGGTCCGGGGCGGCGACCACCTCGCGCCCGCTGGCGGTCCGGATCCGGACCGAATCGAGCTCGCCCTGCTCGTGCACAGCCGTCACAGTGGCGCCCGCGCCGGTGCGGGTGATGACCCGGTCCCCGACGACGATGTCCCCCAGCCGCCGTCGTGAGCCGTCCTCCAGCAGCACCAGGGCGTCCACGGAGACGGGCTTCCCCAGACCGGGCGGCCCGGAGAGGAGGATGTGGTCGGGCGGGGAGCCGCGCCGCATCGCGCCCTGAAGCAGCAGGTCGAGCTGGTCGCGGACCCGGTGCTGGGCGATGAACTCGTCGAGCCGCTTCGGCCGGACGCTCGCCTCCGCGTCGAGCTCGGCGTCGCTGACGTACGCCGAGACCAGGTTGCCGTCCGGACCGGTCATCGGGTCCGGCCCAGGAGACGGATGGCCTGCTTGAGCAGGACCGGCACCGGCGGGGTCTCGCCGTCGACGGTCTCCGCGACCACGGCGACCGCCTGCTCCGCCTGGGCGGTGGACCAGCCGAGCCCGACCAGCGCCTGGCGGACCTGATCCGGCCAGGCGCCGCCGGTCACCCCGGCCGCGCCGTCGACGCCGATCGGCACCGGGCCGATCCGGTCCCGCAGCTCGAGGACGAGCCGCTCGGCGCCCTTCTTGCCGATGCCCGGCACCCGGGTCAGCGCGGCGGTGTCGGCGTTCGCGATGGCCTTGCGGACCGCGTCCGGGGTGTGCACGGCGAGCACCGCCTGGGCCAGCCGGGGGCCGACCCCGCTGGCGGTCTGGAGCAGTTCGAAGAGCTGCTTGGCGTCGTCGTCGGCGAAGCCGTACAGGGTGAGCGAGTCCTCCCGGACGACCAGGCTGGTGGCGAGCCGCGCCGGCTGGCCGACCCGCAACTCGGCGAGGGTGCCAGGGGCGCACTGCACCGCCAGGCCGATCCCGCCGACCTCCACCACCGCGTGGTCCGGACCGGTCGCGGTCACCGTGCCGCGCACGCTGGCGATCATCGCGTTCCTCCTCGTCGTGCCCGCTCGGCCGCCGCAGCCAGCTTCGATCGTGTCCCGCCCCGCCAGATGTGGCAGATGGCCAGGGCCAGGGCGTCGGCGGCGTCGGCCGGCTTCGGCGGCTCGGACAACCGCAGCAACCGGGTCACCATGGCGGTCATCTGCGCCTTGTCGGCCTGACCCGAACCGGTCACCGCCGCCTTCACCTCGCTCGGCGTGTACGTCTGCACGGGCAGCCCGGCGCGCGCCCCGGCGAGCACGGCGATCCCACTGGCCTGGGCGGTGCCCATCACGGTGCGGACGTTGTGCTGGCTGAACACCCGCTCGACAGCGACCGCGTCCGGCCGGTGCTCGGCCACGAGGTCGGCCAACGACCGGTCCAGATGCAGCAGGCGCAGCGGCAGCTCGTCGCCCGGGTCGGTGTAGACGACGTAGTAGGCGACCAGCGTGCAGGGCTTGCCCGGCACCCCCTCGACCACGCCGACCCCGCACCGGGTCAGCCCCGGGTCGACGCCGAGCACGCGCACACCGCCTCCTCCCCAGCCGTCAGCAGTACGTGTGTTCGACACCCTACTGGTGAGCCGGATCAGCCGCCGGGCGGGACACGCCGGAGGCGGCCCTGCCGCCGGGCATGGTCGACCTCGATCACCACCCTGCACCGGGTCGCCGTGGTCCTTGCCGGCACGGATCCGGGCCGGCACGGCGTCGGACGGCACCACCCCCACACAGCCAGGGGGTGGAGTATGTGTCGCTGCCCCATGTGCCGCCGGCCACACAGCTCGTAACTTCTTGCGCCATGACGGCAGAACCCGTGGCGGTCCCCCACGTCGTACGCGTCGACCTCTCCGGTCGTAGCGCCCTGGTGACCGGTGGTGGCAGCGGCATCGGCCGGGCCTGCGCACTGCGCCTGGCGGCGGCCGGCGCGAGGGTGCTGGTGGTGGACCGGAACGTGGAGGCCGCCAAGGCGGTGGCCGCCGAGGCAGGCGGTCGGGCCGAGGGGATCGACCTCGCCGACGCGGCCGCGGTGGCCCGGCTCGACGCCGACGTGGACATCGTGGTGAACAACGCCGGGCTCCAGCACGTCGCGCCGGTGCAGGACTTCTCCCCGGAGCGCTTCGAGTACCTGCACCGGGTGATGGTGGAGGCGCCGTTCCTGATCATCCGGCGGGTGCTGCCGCACATGTACGCCAACGGCTGGGGCCGGATCGTCAACATCTCCTCGGTGCACGGGCTGCGCGCCTCGCCGTACAAGGCGGCGTACGTGTCGGCCAAGCACGCCCTGGAGGGGCTGTCGAAGGTGGTCGCGCTGGAGGGCGCCGCGCACGGGGTGACGGCCAACTGCATCAACCCCGCGTACGTTCGCACGGCGCTGGTGGAGAGCCAGATCGCCGACCAGGCCGCCACCCACGGCATCGGTGAGGACGAGGTGATCGAGAAGATCATGCTGGCCCGGGCGGCGATCAAGCGGCTGATCGAGCCGGAGGAGGTGGCGGAACTGGTGGCTTACCTCTGCTCCCCGCCGGCCGCCTTCATCACCGGCGCCTCGATCGCCCTCGACGGGGGCTGGACGGCCAACTAGTGGCCTCGCGCACAATGTGGCTCATGTCGTCGCCGGTGGAGTTCCTGGAACTGCTGGCCCGGGAGGCCGCCCCGGTCGAGTTCGAGGGGCCGCTGGTGGCGGCCCGGGCCGCCGGCCTACCGGCCGAGCGGCTCGCCGAGCTGGAGCAGGCGAAGGTGGTGGCGCTGCGGGTCCGCGCGCTGCTGGAGCGCCGGCGCCGCCGGGAGATCGAGCTTTCCGGCCTGTACGACACGGCGAGCGACCTCGCCGGGCTGCGCGACCTGGACGACGTGCTGCGGGCGATCGTGCACCGGGCCCGGATCCTGCTCGGCACCGACGTCGCGTACATGACGCTCAACGACGACGAGCGTGGCGACACGTACATGCGGGTCACCGACGGTTCGATCTCGGCGCGCTTCCAGCGGCTGCGGCTGGAGATGGGCGACGGGCTGGGTGGCCTGGTGGCCCAGACCGGCACCCCGTACGTCACCTCCAACTACCAGGAGGACGAGCGGTTCCGGCACACCGGGGAGATCGACGGCGGGGTCGGCGAGGAGGGCCTGGTGGCGATCCTCGGCGTGCCGCTGCGGCTCGGCTCCAGCGTGATCGGCGTGCTGTACGCGGCCAACCGGTCGGCCCGGCCGTTCGCCCGGGAGGAGGTGTCGCTGCTGGTGTCGCTCGCGGCGCACGCGGCGGTGGCGATCGACACCGCCCGGCTGCTCGCGGAAACCCGCTCGGCGCTGGCGGAGCTGTCGGGGGCGAACAGCACCATCCGGGCGCACAGCAGCTCGGTGGAGCGGGCCGCCGCCGCCCACGACCGGATGACCGCGCTGGTGCTGCGCGGCGGCGGGGTGGAGGACGTGGCGGCCGCGGTGACCGACGTGCTGGGCGGGGCCCTGCTGGCGCTGGACGCCGAGGGACGCCAGCTCGCCCGGGTCGGGCAGATCGACGAGCCGGACCGGGCGGACATGGTGGAGGCGGTGGCCGCGTCGCGTACCGAGGGGCGCAGCGTGCGCCGTGGGCCGCTCTGGTACGCCGCGGTGGTCGCCGGCGCGGAGAACCTGGGCGCGCTGGTGCTGCGCCCGGACGGCGAGCTGGTCGACGCGGACCAGCGGATCCTGGAGCGCGCCGCGCTGGTAACCGCGCTGCTGCTGCTGTTCCGCCGGACCGTGGCCGAGGCGGAGGGGCGGGTCCGGGGCGAGCTGCTCGACGACCTGATCGCCCGCCCGCTGCGCGACGCCCACGCGCTGCGCTCCCGCGCCCGCCGCCTCGGGGTGGTCCTGGAGGCCCCGCACGTGGTGGTGGCGAGGGGCGCCTACGCGCTCGCCGCGACAGGCTCGGCCCGGCAGCGGGTGCTCTCCTGGGCCACCACGTACGCCTCGACCCGGGGCGGCCTGGCGGCGGCGCGCGACGGCCGGGTGGTGCTGATGCTGCCCGGGCGGGACGCGGGGAGCAGCGCCCGGGCGGTGGCCCGGGACCTATCCCGGGTGACCGGCCGGCCGGTGACCGCCGGCGCCAGCGGCCCGTCGGCCGGTCCGGCGTCGCTGGCGACCACCTTCGCCGAGGCGGAGCGCTGTCTCACCGCGCTGGGCGCGCTGGGCCGCTCCGGGCAGGGGGCGAGCACGGCGGAGCTGGGCTTCGTCGGGCTGCTGCTCGGCGCGGTCGGCGACTCCGGCGACCGGGACGTGGCCCGGTTCCTCACCACGACGGTGGGGCCGGTGGTCGACTACGACGGCCGGCGGGGCACCGCGCTGGTGAAGACCCTGGAGGCGTACTTCGGGGTGGGTGGCAGCCTGGCCCGGGCGGCGGAACTACTGCACGTGCATGTCAACACGGTGACCCAGCGGTTGGAGCGGGTCGGGCAATTGCTCGGCGCGGACTGGCAGAAGCCGGAGCGGGCGCTGGAGGTGCAGCTCGCGCTGCGCCTGCACCGGCTGCGGGGACCCTCCGGCTGACCCCGGCCCGCGGCGGCCCGGGCCCTCGGATCGCCGACCAGGATGATCCCGCTCGATGATCAATTCCAGGAGCGGATCTCGACCCGCGCCCGGCCGGTTCAGCGGGCGCGGATGCCGTCGAGGACGCCGTCGACGATGCGCTCGGGCAGGATGCGGTCGTCCAGCTCGGGGTGCCAGCGCAGCATCCGCTGGATGAGCATCGGCCCGGTGAGCAGCGCCATCGTCAGCTCGATGTCGAGGTCGGCCCGCAGCTCCCCGTCGCGGACGCCGCCCCGGAGCACCTCGCGCATCAGCTTCCGCCGGGGCTCGATGATGTTCTGGTAGAGCTGGAAGTGGTCGGGGCTGCGGTTCACCTCGGGCACCAGGCAGGGCATGATCTTGGCGGCGCGGGGGTCGATGTTGTGCCCGACCGCGCCGACCAGCAGCACCAGGTCGTCCCGGACGGAGTGGCCGGCCGGCTGCGGCAGGATGCCCTTGAGCCGGCGCAGCGCGTCGAGCAGCAGGGCGTCCTTGCCCGACCAACGCCGGTAGATGGTGGCCTTGCCGACCCCGGCGCGGGCGGCGATCGCCTCGATGGAGAGCATCTCGATGCTGCTGCCCTCGGCGAGCAGGTCGAGGGCGGCCTCGATGATGGCCTCGTCCGCGCGGACGCTCCGCGGTCGCCCGGGCGACCGCGGAGCATCGGCGGTGGACGTCATGTCAGACATTGTCGCCCCACCTAGACGGTCCCGGCCAACTCCGGCTCGACGACCGGTCGGGCCTCGGTGGGGCCGGTCGCCGGGCGACCCGGCATCCAGCGCAGCGCGATCAGGATGCCGAGCGCGGCCACCAGCGCGGAGAGCCCGGCCGCCCAGTGCATCGCGGCGACGAACGAGTCGTTGGCCGCCGCGATGAGCTTGGGCGCCGCCGGCCCGAGCTGGGCCGCGGCCGCGTACGCGCCGGAGATGGACTCGTCGGCGGCGTCCCGGGCCGGGCCGGGCAGGCCGGCGAGCGCCGAGGCGATGTCCTCCCGGTAGACCGCGGAGAGCACTGAGCCGAGCACCGCGACGCCGAGCGCGCCGGCGACCTGCCGCACCGTGTTGCTGACCGCCGAGCCGACGCCGGCCTTCTCCCGTGGCAGCGCCGACATGATCGATTCGGTCGCCGGCGGCATGATGTTCGCCATGCCGGTGCCCTGGAGGAAGGTCAGGACCAGCACCACCCAGATCGGCGTGACCTCGTCGACGAAGACGAACCCGCCGAGCGCCACCGCGGTCAGCACGAGACCGACCACCGCGACCGCCCGGCCGCCGAAGCGGCGGACCATCGCCGCGCTGCGCGGCGCGAAGACCAGCTGCGCGGCGGCGAACGGCAGGAAGAGCAGGCCGGTCTCCAGCGGGCTGTAGCCCCGCACCAGCTGCAGGTAGAACGCGTTGAAGAACATCACGCCCATGGCGGCGAAGAAGACCAGCCCGACCAGCGCCACCGGGGCGGCGAAGCGGGGCACCCGGAACAGCCGGATGTCCAGCGACGGGTGGTCGCTGCGCAGCTCGTGGGAGATGAACCAGCCCAGCAC
>NZ_JAPFQV010000069.1:0-34126 GCF_033804685.1 Micromonospora sp. RTP1Z1 | reverse complement strand
GCTGGAGGCCCGCCTCGGCCGGCCGCACAAGTCGACCGTGCCGGGGCCGCGCGGCACCGCCCGCTGTCCCACCCCGCTGCGCCACGTCGACCAGGGGGGCCAGGCACGCACTTCAGCGCACAGTGACCTTGACGGTGTGCCATCCGGTGGCGCCGTCCGGCTCGACCGGCCGCCGCTCGGCCGTCTGGGTGACGCCGTCGGCGTCCGTGGCGCGCACCTGGAGGGTGTGCTCGCCCGGGGTGGCGTCCCACCGCCAGGACCACTGCACCCAGGTGTCCACCGAGACCGTCGGGGCGAGTGTCGCCTCCCGCCACGGCCCGCCGTCGACGCGGACCTCGACCGTGCGGATGCCCCGGTGCTGCGCCCAGGCCACCCCGGCGACCATGACCGGGCCCGCGGTGAGCCGGTTGCGCGACCGGGGCGCGTCGATCCGCGACTGCGTCTTGATCGGTCCCTGCGCCGACCACCCACGCGGCACCCAGTACGCGTCGAAGTCGGCGAAGCTGGTCAACTCCAGCTCGGTGACCCACTTGCAGGCCGAGACGTAGCCGTAGAGCCCGGGCACCACCATCCGCACCGGGAAGCCGTGCTCCACCGGCAGCGGCTCCCCGTTCATCCCGACCGCGAGCAGCGCGTCCCGCCCGTCCCGCAGCACCTCCGTGGGGGTTCCGCAGGTCCAGCCGTCGGCCGAGCGGCCGACCACCTGGTCGGCGCCCTCCTCCGGCTCGGCCTCGTCGAGCAGCTCCTTGATCGGTACGCCCAGCCAGCGCGCGTTGCCGATCAGATCCCCGCCCACGTCGTTGGAGACGCAGGCCAGCGTGACGTACCGCTCCACCATCGGCCGGGCGAGCAGGTCGGCGAAGCTCAGCTCGATCTCCCGGCGTACCCGGCCGTGGATGCGCAGCCGCCAGGTCGCCGGGTCCACCTGCGGCACCACCAGGGCGGTGTCGATCCGGTAGAAGCCGGAGCTCGGCGTCACGTAGGGGGCGAGCTGGGCCAGCGAGAGATCGGCGCCGGCCGGGACCGTCGGGGCGGCGGCCGACGGGGTCGGCAACGCGACCGCCTGCCGGGCCGCCGACACGCCCCGCCGCCCGGCCAGCCAGTGTCCGCCGACCCCGGCCACGGCGGCCGCGCCGATCAGCGCCCCCGCGCCGGTCAGGAACCGCCGCCGGCCCTCCGGGTCGACCTCGTCGCCCACGGCCACGGGCTCGGGGCCGGACGGGGCCGGAGACGTCTCGCGTCCGGGCGGGACCGGAGGCGCGGCCGGGGCCGGGGGCGACCAGGACCAGATGTGGGGTTGCAGCGGTCCGGCCAGGAGCAGCCAGAGGGTCAGGCCGCCCAGCGCCGCGCCGAGCAGCGAGGGGAGCGCGTCGAAGACGTTCGCGCCGGCCCGGGTGACCGCGGCGGCCACGCCGAGGGCGGCGAAGGCGGCGATGCCGGCCAGGCCGATCCAGAGCCGGCGGGCGGCCAGCACGCCGAGCAGCGCGGCGAACGCCGCGAGCAGCAGGGCCGTCCCGACCAGCAGGGCGATCTTGTCGTACGTGCCGAAGAGCGCGATGGCGAAATGCTTCAGCGGTGCGGGTACGACGTCGACGACGAGCCCACCGACCGCGATCAGTGGTGCGGAACGGGCGCCGGTGAGGACGGCCACCGGTTCGGCGGCGCCGATCGCCACGGCGGCGGCGGTGATCCCGGCCAGCGCGGCGTACCCGCGGGACGTGGTGGTCATCGGATCAGTCTTGTCGATCACCGGGGTCGACCGGTAGCGGCGTCAGCGTTCCGTAACCAGATACGGGTCAGGGCACACCGTCGGCGTGACGGTGTGCCCTGACCTCGGGCGTACGGGCGTCGGGTCAGAAACCCGGGCCGTGCTGGTGGCCGTGACCGTGGCCGTGGCCGTGCCCACCGGCGGCGGCCGGCTCGGCCCTCTCCGGCTTCTCCACCAC
Source organism: Micromonospora sp. RTP1Z1 (assembly GCF_033804685.1). NCBI lineage: Bacteria > Bacillati > Actinomycetota > Actinomycetes > Micromonosporales > Micromonosporaceae > Micromonospora > Micromonospora sp. RTP1Z1. Next base: position 32,180 of record NZ_JAPFQV010000069.1, on the reverse strand, counting down.
GAGGCTCTCGGTGGTGAGCAGCAGGCCGGCGATCGAGGCGGCGTTGATGACCGCGTTGCGGGTCACCTTCACCGGGTCGATGATGCCGGACTTGACCAGGTCGACGTACTCGCCGGTGGCGGCGTCGAGGCCGTTGCCCCACTCCTGGCCGGCGACCTTCTGCACCACCACGTAGCCGTCGTGGCCGGCGTTCTGGGCGATCCAGCGCAGCGGCTCGACCAGCGCCTTGCGCACGATCGAGACGCCGACCTTCTCGTCACCGGTGAAGCCGAGGTCGTCGTCGAGCGCCGGGATGATCTGGGCCAGGGCGGCACCGCCGCCGGGGACCGTACCTTCCTCGACCGCGGCCTTGGTCGCGGCGATGGCGTCCTCGATGCGGTGCTTGCGCTCCTTCATCTCGACCTCGGTGGCCGCGCCGACCTTGATGACCGCGATGCCGCCGGAGAGCTTCGCCAGCCGCTCGGCCAGCTTCTCCCGGTCCCACTCGGAGTCCGAGGCCTCGATCTCCTTGCGGATCTGGGCGACCCGGTCGGCGACCTCGGAGGCCTGGCCGCCACCGTCGACGACGGTGGTGTTCTCCTTGTCGACCACCACGCGGCGGGCGGTGCCGAGCACTTCCAGGCCGACCTGGTCGAGCTTGTAGCCCAGCTCCGGGGCGACCAGCTCGGCGCCGGTCAGGATCGCCATGTCCTGGAGCATCGCCTTGCGGCGGTCACCGAAGCCGGGGGCCTTCACCGCGCAGACCTTGAGGGTCTTGCGGATCGCGTTGACCACCAGCGTGGACAGGGCCTGGCCCTCGACGTCCTCGGCGATGATCAGCAGCGGCCGGTTGTTCTGGAGGACCTTCTCCAGCAGCGGCAGCAGTTCCTCGATCGCCGAGATCTTCTGCGTGGTGATCAGGATGTACGGGTCCTCAAGGACCGACTCCTGCTCCTCCACATCGGTGACGAAGTTCGGCGAGATGAAGCCCTTGTCGAACTGGAGACCCTCGGTCACTTCCAGCTCGGTGTGGAGCGCGGAGCCCTCCTCGACGGTGATGACGCCGTCGCGGCCGACCTTCTCCATCGCCTCGGCGATCAGCTCGCCGATGGTGGCGTCCTGCGCGGAGATCGTCGCGACGTGCGCGATCGACTCCTTGCTGGTGACCTCGACGGCCCGGCCGAGCAGCGCCTCGGAGACCTTGGCGGCCGCCGCGTCGATGCCCCGCTTCAGGCCGGTCGGGTTGGTGCCGGCGGTCACGTTGCGCAGGCCCTCGCGGACCATCGCCTGGGCCAGCACGGTCGCGGTGGTGGTCCCGTCGCCGGCGACGTCGTTGGTCTTGGTCGCCACCTCCTTGACCAGCTGCGCGCCGAGATTCTCGTACGGGTTGGTGAGCTCGATCTCCTTTGCGATGGTCACGCCATCGTTGGTGATCGTCGGCGCACCGAATTTCTTGTCCAGGACGACGTTGCGCCCGCGCGGGCCGAGGGTGACCTTGACCACGTCCGCGAGGGCGTTGACACCGTGCTCGAGCAGGTGTCGGGCGTCGTCCGAGAAGCTCAGGATCTTCGCCATGAATGTCCCTTCGAAGCGACGCTGCCCCGGCCCGGCGAGCCGGACCGGGGCAACGACACTGATCGGTTGCTTACTTCTCGATGACCGCGAGGACGTCACGGGCGGAGAGCACCAGGTACTCCTCGCCTGCGTACTTGACCTCGGTGCCGCCGTACTTCGAGTAGAGGACGGTGTCGCCGACCTTCACGTCAACCGGGATCCGGTTGCCTTTTTCGTCGATGCGGCCCGGGCCGACAGCGAGGACGGTGCCCTCCTGCGGCTTCTCCTTGGCGGTGTCGGGGATCACGATGCCCGACGCCGTGGTGGTCTCAGCCTCGTTCGCCTGGACCAGGATCCGGTCCTCGAGCGGCTTGATCGCAACCTTGGTCGCGGTAGTCACGGGCATACCCTCCTGGGGTACTGGTTTCGTTGCCGAACGGCGAGCCGAACGGCGTCAATCTGCCACATGCCACCGGGCGGGGCCGTCGTCGCGGGAGCCGGTCCGCCTGGCGTTCAGCGCCCGGGCCGAGACCCGGAAGCTGGCACCCTCGATGGGAGAGTGCTAATCGCAGGTTATTCCTCGGCTAGCACTCCGTCAAGGAGAGTGCCAGCGCGTCGTCCGGCGCGTCGCCCCGACGAGCATGATCGACTCACCTCGCGGCACCGCACGGCATGCCGGCAGCCGGACGCCGCGAGATGCCGTACCCCGTGTCGATCAAGGGGCCCGCCCGGCCGGGCCGGGTGGGCGGGCCGGGAGAATGACGGGGTGGATCTGGACCAGCTCGCCGCGTTGCGTACCGCCGAGGGGTCGGCCGCGCTCGCCGCGGCCGCCGGGCTGGCCGGCGGCGACCCGCTGACGGCGGCCACCGCACTCCGCTCGGCCGGCCTACCGGCCGGGCTGGCCGCCGCCGCGCTCACCCAGGCCGAGCTGCGCCGCCGCGCCGCCGGCAAGTTCGGGCCGGCCGCCGCGGGGATGTTCCTCACCCGGGCCGGGCTGGAGCAGGCCACCCGCCGGGTGGTCGCCGAGCGGCGGGCCGCACGGCTGCGCGCCGCCGGGGTGCGCACCCTGGCCGACCTGGGCTGCGGCCTCGGCGCGGACGCGCTCGCCGCCGCCCGCGCCGGGATCCGGGTGTACGGCGTGGAGGCCGATCCGGTGACCGCCGCGATGGCCGCCGCCAACGCCGAGGCGGCGGGGCTGGCCGAATCCTTCACGGTGGAGTGCGGCGACGCGACCACCTTCGACGTGAGCCGGGTGGACGGGGTCTTCTGCGACCCGGCGCGGCGGAAGGCCGGCACCGGGCGGCGGATCTTCGACCCGAACTCGTACTCGCCGCCGTGGGACTTCGTCACCGGGCTCGCCGAGCGGGTGCCGCACACCGTGGTCAAGGTGGCCCCGGGTCTGGACCACGCGTTGATCCCGACCGGCGCGGAGGCGGAATGGGTCAGCGTGGACGGCGACCTGGTCGAGGCCGCGCTCTGGTGCGGCCGGCTCGCCGAGGTCCCCCGCCGGGCCACCGTGCTGCGCGGCGCCACCCCGCACGTGCTGATCGGATCCGGCGCGGCGGAGGCCCCGGTCGGACCGGCCCGCCGGTTCCTGTACGACCCGGACCCGGCGGTGGTCCGCGCGCACCTGGTCGCCGAGCTGGCCGGGGAGCTGGACGCGACCCTGGCCGACCCGAGCATCGCCTACCTATACGCCGATTCCCCGGTTCGCACCCCGTACGCCCGCTGCCTGGAGGTGACCGACGTGCTGCCGTTCTCGCTGAAGCGGCTGCGCGCCCTGCTCCGGGAACGCCGGGTCGGCCGGGTGGAGATCCTCAAGCGCGGCTCGCCGCTGGAGCCGGAGAAACTGCGCCGGGACCTGAAGCTCGGCGGCGACGCCGCGGCGAGCCTGGTGCTGACCCGGGTGGCCGGGGCGCCCACCGTGCTCGTCGGCCAGCCGGTGCCCGCCTGAATTTCGACTCGCCCGCCGGCCGGGGCCGGGTTAGCTTGTCGGCATGGCGGGACAGGGCACTCCGGCGACCGCGCTGCTCGCGAAGCGCAGCATCCCGCACAGCACCCACCCGTACGACGTGTCCCCCGAGGCGCCGAACTACGGCGCCCTGGTCGCGGCGGCGCTCGGGGCGCCGCCGGAGCGGGTGTTCAAGTCGCTGGTCACCGAGGTGGACGGCGTGCTCACCGTGGCGGTCGTCCCGGTCACCGGGGAGCTGGACCTCAAGGCCCTGGCCGCCGCGGTCCGCGGCAAGCGGGCCACCATGGCCGACCGCGCGGTGGCGGAACGGGCCACCGGCTACGTCCGCGGCGGCATCAGTCCCCTGGGCCAGCGCCGGCGCCTGCCGACGGTGGTCGACGTCTCGGCGCTGGACCACCCGACGGTGTACGTCTCCGCCGGGCGCCGCGGGCTCCAGCTCCAACTGAGCCCCACGGACCTGATCGCCCTGACCGCCGCGGTGACCGCTCCCGTCGCCGCCCGCTGACCGGCAGCGCGACGCCCGGCCGGCGACTACCGAATGGGGTCGGTGAAGTTGACGGCGAACGAATCTTCCGCCGTCGATGCGCCGCATTTCGGTCGCGTTGCCGAATTGTTATTGGCGGCAACAAACTGCTGGCCACTACCGTCTTGTGCGCCCGAGCGGCGAACAATACGTTGCCCGGAACAACAAATCGCTGGCAACGCGGCACCGCGGCTCACCGGCGCGCACGCGCACCCCACCACCCACGTTCCCCTCGAGTTCCGTCCCCTTGAAAGGAACCGTGCAGATGCGCAGAGGGATCCTCACCCTCGCCGCGGTCGGCCTGCTGACCGCGGGAAGCCTCACCGCCTGCGACAACGACTCCACTGACGGTGCCGCGACCCGACCCAAGCCGAAGATCGGCGTCATCCTGCCCGACAGCGCCTCGTCGAACCGCTGGGAGACCGCGGACCGCAGATACCTGGAGGCCGCGTTCAAGGCCGCCGGGGTGGACTACGACATTCAGAACGCCCAGAACGACAAGGCGCGATTCGTGACCATCGCCGAGCAGATGATCACCAATGGGGTGACCGCGCTGATGATCACCAATCTCGATTCGGGTACCGGGAAGGCGGTCCTCGACAAGGCGACCCAGCGGGGCGTCGCCACGATCGACTACGACCGGCCCACCCTGGGCGGTTCCGCGCAGTACTACGTCAGCTTCGACAACGTCGCGGTCGGCCGGCTGCAGGGCGAGGGCCTGGTCAAGTGCCTCGCCGACAAGGGCGTCAAGAACCCGGTGATAGCCGAACTGAACGGCTCGCCGACCGACAACAACGCGGCCCAGTTCAAGGAGGGCTACGACTCGGTCCTCGAGCCGAGGTACGACGCGAAGGAGTACCTCAAGGGCCCCGACCAGTGGGTGCCCGAGTGGAACAACACCACCGGCGGCACTATCTTCGAGCAGATGCTGACCCAGACGAACGGCCGGATCGACGCCGTCGTCGCCGCCAACGACGGGCTGGCCAACGCCGTCATCTCCGTACTGGCGAAGAACAAGCTCAACGGCAGGGTCCCGGTCACCGGCCAGGACGCCGACGCCCAGGCCCTGCAGCACATCCTCTCCGGCGACCAGTGCATGACCGTCTACAAGCCGGTCGAGACGGAGGCCGAGGCGGCGGCCGCCCTGGCGATCGCGCTGGCCAGGGGCGAACGGAAGAAGACCGAGCAGAGCTTCCACGACCCCAAGGGCAACCGGAACGTACCCGCCGTGCTGCTGGGCGCACAGGCCATCACCAAGGAGACCGTGAAGGACGTCATCGCGGACGGCTACGTCGAGAAGTCCGACGTGTGCACCGCGGAGTACGCCGCACTGTGCGCCCGGGCCGGCATCAGCTGAGCCGACCGAGTCGGGCGAACGGCCGAACGGCCGGACACCGCGACCGCCATTCGGACACCCACCTGAAGGAGACACCCGTGTCCGAGACACCCCTGCTGGAACTGCGTGGAGTCGACAAGAGCTTCGGCCCCGTTCAGGTGCTCCGCGATGTCGCCTTCTCGGTGTACCCGGGCCAGGTGACCGCGCTCGTCGGCGACAACGGCGCCGGAAAGTCGACGCTGGTCAAGTGCATCAGCGGCATCCACGGCACCGACGCCGGCGAGTTCCTCTTCGAGGGACGGCCGGTGACCGTCAACGGTCCCCGGGACGCCGCCGGTCTCGGCATCGACGTGGTCTACCAGGATCTCGCGCTCTGCGACAACCTCGACATCGTGCAGAACATGTTCCTCGGCCGGGAACGGCGCTCGGGCCTCGTCCTCGACGAGCCGGCCATGGAGGAACTGGCGGCCAGGACGCTCGCCGGGCTCTCGATCCGGACGATCAGTTCGCTGCGGCAGCACGTGTCCAGCCTCTCCGGCGGCCAACGCCAGACGGTGGCGATCGCCAAGGCGGTGCTCTGGAACAGCCGGCTGGTCATCCTCGACGAGCCGATGGCGGCCCTCGGCCTGGCCCAGACCGCCCAGGTCCTCGAACTGGTCCGGCGGCTCGCCGACAACGGGCTGGCCGTCGTCCTCATCTCGCACAACATGAACGACGTCTTCGCCGTTTCCGACCGGATCGCGATGCTCTACCTCGGTCAGATGGTCGCCCAGGTCCGGGCCGCCGACGTCACGCACGCCCAGGTGGTCGAGCTGATCACGTCCGGGCGCAGCGGCTCGCTCGGCACGGCCACCACGAACGACAACGGTTACCGGAGCACCGGGACAAGGGGAGCCGAGAAATGATCACGCAAGCTCACGCGGCGTACCCCGAAACCCTTACGGCCGTCCCGCGGGCCACCCTCGGCGCCCACGTCCGGAGCTACCTCGCCCGCCTCCGGGGTGGCGAGATGGGTGCCCTGCCGGCGCTCCTCGGCCTGCTCGTGCTCTGCGCGTTCTTCTCGATCCTCCGGCCCAACTTCCTCACCGCCGGCAACTTCGCGAACCTGTTCACCCAGGGGGCCGCCGTCGTGCTGATCGCGATGGGGCTGGTGTTCGTCCTGCTGGTGGGCGAGATCGACCTGTCCGCCGGCTTCGCGAGCGGGGTCTGCGCGGCCGTGCTGGCCAACCTGCTGACCCTGCAGGGGTACCCGTGGTACGTGGCCACCCTCGCCGCCCTCGCCACCGGCGCGGCCATCGGGCTGGTGCTCGGCTTCCTGGTGACGAAGGTCGGCATACCGTCCTTCGTGGTCACGCTCGCCGCGTTCCTCGCCTTCCAGGGCGTCATGCTGATGCTGATCAAGGGCGGCACCAACGTCTCGGTCCAGGCCGCCCCCATCGTCGCCATCGAGAACAGGAACCTGCCGCCGCTGGTCGGCTGGCTGCTGGCCGCCGTCGCCGTCGGCGGGTACGCCGTCACACAGCTGCTCCGGTACCGCAACCGCCGGGCCCGCGACCTGGCCACCGATCCGATGTCGATGGTGCTGATCCGGATCGGCAGCCTCGCCGTCGTCGTCGGCGTCGGCGTGTACGCGCTCAACATGGAACGCAGCCTGAACAGCCTGATCAGCTCGAACCGCGGCATGCCGGTCGTGGTGCCGCTGGGCGCGGTGCTGCTCGTCGCGCTGAGCTTCCTGCTGTCCCGCACCGCGTACGGGCGGCACGTCTACGCGGTGGGCGGGAATCGGGAGGCGGCCCACCGGGCCGGCATCAGCGTCGACCGGATCCGGATCTCCGTCTTCGTGGTCTGCTCCTCGATGGCGGCGGTCGGCGGTATCGTGGCGGCCAGCCGGTTCAGCTCGGTGGACGCCAGGACCGGCGGCAGCGACGTGCTGCTCTACGCGGTCGGCGCGGCGGTGATCGGCGGCACCAGCCTCTTCGGCGGCAAGGGCCGGGTGGTCGACGCGGTGCTCGGTGGCGCGGTGGTGGCGGTCATCGACAACGGCATGGGGCTGATGGACGCGAGCTCCGGGGTGAAGTACCTGTTCACCGGGCTGGTGTTGCTGCTGGCGGCCGGGGTCGACGCGCTGTCCCGGCGCCGGGCCCTCGCGACCGGAAACCGCTGAGCCGGGCATGCGCGCGGGGCCGAGCCAGGAGGAGATCCGGCGGCAGAATCTCGGTGCGTTGCTGCGCCACGTCCACATCCACGGAGCGATGTCGCGGGCCGAACTCACCTCCGCCCTCGGGCTCAATCGCAGCACCATCGGCGCGCTCACCGCAGACCTGGCCGGCGCCGGCCTGGTCAGCGAGGCGACCCCGAAGCAGCGGAGGCGGGCCGGACGACCGTCGCTGGTCGTCCGGCCCGAGTCCGCCCGGGTCCACGCGTGGGCCTTCAGCATCGAGGTGGACCGGTTGCAGGCCGCCAGGGTCGGGCTCGGTGGCGTCGTACTCGATCGGCGTGAGCTGGGCCGGCCGCGCGGTCTGGTCGCGGCGGAGACCGCGCCGCTGCTGGCCGGCGCGCTCAAGGAGATGCAACAGGCGGTGCCGCCGGGGACGATCTGCGTCGGCGCCGGGATCGCGGTGTGCGGCATGGTGCGCCGCGACGACGGCCTCGTCCGGCTCAGCCCCCACACCGGCTGGGTGAACGAGCCGATCGGCGCCACCCTGGCCGCCGACCTCGGCACGGAGACGCCCGTCGTGGTGGCCAACGTGGCCGACGTCTGCGCCTTCGCGGAACACGCCCGCGGCGCCGCGGCCGGCCGGGACAACGTCATCTACCTGTACGGCGACGTCGGCGTGGGCGCCGGCATCATCGCCGGCGGACGCCGGTTGACCGGACACGGCGGCTACGGCGGCGAGGTGGGCCACATGGTGGTCAACCGGAACGGGTCGAGCTGCGAATGCGGGTCCCGGGGCTGCTGGGAGACCGAGATCGGCGAGTACGCGCTCCTGCACGCCGCCGGGCGCCCGACGGCCTCTGGCCGGGAGGCGGTGCTCGCGGTCATCGACGCCGCCGACCGGGGGGACGCGCGGGCCCAGACGGCGGTCCGGCAGGTCGGCGACTGGCTGGGCTTCGGCGTGGGGAACCTGGTCAACATCTTCAACCCGGAGATGGTGATCTTCGGGGGAACGATGCGGGACCTGTACCTCGCGGCGGCGGCGCAGGTGCGCAGCCGGCTCAACTCGGTGGGCCTGTCGGCGTGCCTGGAGCACGTCCGGCTTCGTACTCCGCAGCTTGGGAACGACGCCGCCCTGGTCGGAGCGGCCGAACTGGCCTTCGAGCGACTGCTCGCGGACCCGCTGGAGACCTGACGCGGAACGCCACGGTGAACTGATCGGGTCGGTGATCCGTACCAGTGTCCGGACGGGCGGCCGGCGGGGTGCGGCCGTCCCCGACACACGCGATCGGTCCGGACCGAGGAGGCACCGCAACAATGGCACCGCTGGAATCCGCACGCCGCCGGCCAGCGCACCGGACCCACCGGCTGGCGCTGCTGCTCATCACGCTCGTCGCGGGGCTCGGCGTCCTTCCCGGTCCGGCGATGGCCGCGCCCGGATCGCAGCTGAACGCCGCCGACATGACCCTGCTCAACGGCGTACGGCTGGCCGGGCTCTGGGAGATGCCGGCCGGGCAGATGGCCGCCGAGAAGGGCCGGTCGCCGCGGGTCCGGGAGATCGGGGCGGAGATCTCCCGGCAGCACGGCGTCCTCGACCAGCTCGTGGTGGACGCCGCCAACAAGCTGGGCGCGAGCCTGCCGACCGAGCCGACCGCCGAGCAGAAGGGATGGCTGGCCGAGATGCAGAACGCGACCGGCGCCCGGTTCGACCAGATCTTCGTCACCCGGCTCCGGGTCGCCCACGGCAAGATCTTCCCGATCATCGGGGCGGTCCGGGCCAGCACCCGGGACGCCACCGTCCGCAAGCTCGCCGACGAGGCCAACAAGTTCGTCGCCGACCACATGGCGATGCTGGAGAGCACCGGGCTGGTCCGCTGGCAGCAGCTGCCGCCCGCCGCGCTGCCGCCGGCGCAGAGCGACTCACTGGTCGCCGCAGCCGCCGCCAACGTCGGCGGCGGCGGCCCCGAGGTCAGCACCACCGTCGTCTGGCTGGTCTTCCTCGCCGCCCTCGGCACCGGCGGCATCGCGACGTACCGCATCCTGCGCCGCAGCTGAAACCCGGTCACCGCAGGCCCCCGCCTTCCCGGCGGGGGCCTGCCGCGTCCGTCAGCAGGGTGCCAGGAGCGCCCGTCAGCGGTGTGTGTCAGGAGCCGTCCGTCAGCCGTGCCAGGAGCGCCACAGTGCGGCGTAGGAGCCGCCCGCCGCGACCAGCTCGTCGTGCGAGCCCAGCTCGGTGATCCGGCCGTCCTCGACCACCGCCACCCGGTCCGCGTCGTGCGCGGAGAAGAGCCGGTGCGCGATCGCGATCACCGTCCGCCCCTCCAGCACGGCGGCGAGGGAGCGTTCCAGCTCCCGGGCGGCGTGCGGGTCGATCAGCGAGGTCGCCTCGTCCAGCACCAGGGTGTGCGGATCGGCGAGGATGAGCCGGGCCAACGCGAGCTGCTGCGCCTGCGCCGGGGACAGCGGGTGCCCGCCCGAGCCGACCGGCGTCGCCAGCCCCTCCGGCAACGCCTCCGCCCAGTCCAGCGCGTCGACGGCGGCCAGCGCGGCCCGGACCTCGGCGTCGCCCGCTTCCGGCCGGACCATCGCCACGTTCTCCGCCAGGGTGCCGATGAAGACGTGGTGCTCCTGGCTGACCAGCGCGACGTGGGTGCGCAGCTCGGCCAGGGGCAGCTCGGCCAGGGGCCGGCCGTCCACCGTCACCGAACCGGAGCCCGGCGCGTGCACCCCGGCCAGCAGCCGACCCAGGGTCGACTTCCCGGCGCCGGACGGGCCGACCATGGCCAGCTTCTCCCCCGGCCGCGGCACCAGGGTCACCCCGTGCAGCACGTCGTGGCCCTCCCGGTAGGCGTACCGGACGTCCCGGACGGCGAGCCGACGCTCCCCCTCCGCCGGGGCGGACCCGGCTGGCGTCGCCGGCGCCGGCTGCCCGTCGCCGGCCACCCCGAGCAGGCGGGCCATCGAGGCGCCGCCGACCTGCAACTCGTCCAGCCAGGACAGCAGCCGGTCGATCGGGTCGACCAGCTGCTGCACGTAGAGGGTGGCCGCGGTGACCTGACCGAGGCTGGCCCAGCCCCTCAGGTGGAACCAGCCGCCGATCACCAGGGTGGCGGCCACCGGCACCACGTAGCCGATCTCGGCGACCGGGAAGAAGACCGTACGCAGGTTGAGGGTGTAGCGCTCGGCGGCGTACGACCGCCGGATGTCGGCGTCGCTGCGGGCTCGCCGACGGCCCTGCTGCCGCAACGCCTCGGTGGTCCGCGCCCCCTCCACGGTCTCGCTGATCCCGTCGGTGATGTCCGAATAGGCGGCGTTCTCCCGCAGGTAAGCCGCCGGAGCCCGGCGCAGGTACCAGCGGGTGCCGACCCAGAGCACCGGCACCGCGAGCAGGCAGGGCAGGGCCAGCAGCGGGCCGGTCAGCAGCAGCGCGCCGAGGACGAGCGCCGCGGTCACCACCGCGATCAGCGTCTCCGGCACCGCGAACCGGACCGTCCGGGACAGCGCCGAGACGTCCCGCGAGGTCCGGGTGAGCAGGTCGCCGGTGCCGGCCTTCTCCACCGTGGACAGCGGCAGGGCGAGCACCCGGTCGACGAAGTCCTCCCGCAGCTCGGCGAGGACCCGCTCACCGAGCCGGGCCGAGGCGAGGTGCGCGAACCGGACCAGCACCGACTGGACGACCACGAAACCCGCGATGGCCAGCGCGACCCGATCGACGGTCACCGCCGACACGCCGTGCGAGATCCCCTCCACCAGGTCGCCCAGCAGCCGAGGCGCCACCAGGCCGGCCGCCGCGGCGAGAGCGTGCAGGCCGAGCGCCACGGCCAGGCCGCGCGGGTGCCGGCGGACCAGCGTGCGGGCGTACCGGCGGACCTGATCGGCGTCGGCGACGGGCAGGGCGTTGCTCATCGCTCCTCCTCCCGGCTGACCGTGGCCGCGTACCGCGGCTCGGCGGCGAGCAGCTCGTCGTGCCGGCCCTCGGCCACCACCTTGCCGTCCTCCACGAAGACCACGTGCTCCGCCCGGCCCAGCATGAGCGGGCTGGTGGTGCAGACCAGGGTGGTCCGGCCCCGCCGGGCCGCGTCGAGCCGATCGGCGATCCGGGCCTCGGTGTGCGCGTCCACCGCGCTGGTCGGCTCCACCAGTACCAGCGTCTCCGGGTCGGCGACCAACGCCCGGGCCAGCCGCAGCCGCTGCCGCTGCCCGCCGGAGAACTCCCGGCCCCGCTCGGCCACCCGGCCGGCCAGCCCATCGGGCAGGGCGGCCACGATGTCCGTCGCGCTCGCCGCCACCAGGGCCGCCTCCACCGCGCCCTGGTCGGCCGCGTCGTGCGGGTCCAGCTCCGCGCGGAGCGGGCCGGTGAACAGGTGCGCGTCGTTGTCGGCCACCAGGATCCGCTCGCGCACCGTCGCCAGCGCCACGTCCCGCAGCGGTACGCCGTGCAGCGTCACGTCCGCGTCGACGTACCGGCCGAGCCGGTCGGCGATCGCGGCCGCCTCCTCGGGTGCGGTGGCGGCCAGCGCGGTGAACCGGCCCGGACGCAGCACCAGCCCGGACTGGACGTCGACCAGCTCACCCGGGCCGACGGGCAGCGGCACCGGCCGGGCCCGGTCGACCAGCTCCGGGGCGAGCCGGAGCAGCCGGACCACCCGCCGGGCGGCGACGTGGCCCCGGGTCAGCTTGTCGGCCGCCTCGGTCAGGTTGCGCAGCGGGCTGATCAGGAAGGCGGTGTAGCCGTAGAAGGCGACGAGCTGGCCGGCGCTGATCTCGCCGCGCAGCGCGAACCGGGCCCCGAGCCAGCTCACCAGCACCACGAACGCGCCGGGGAGCAGCACCTGCGCCGCCTCCAGCAGCGACTCGACCCGGGCCACCCGCAGGCCGTCGGCGCGCAGCGCCTGGGACTGCGCCCGGTACCGCGCGGAGAGCACCGACTCGCCACCCACGCCGCGCAGCACCCGCAGCCCGGAGACGATGTCGCCGGCCCGGGCGGTCAGCCGCCCCTCCGAGTCCCGGTACGCCTGCTGCTGCCGGTGCAGCGGCCGGATCAGCAGCCCGACCAGGCCCATCAGCAGCGGTACGCCGAGCACCACCACCAGCCCGAGCGGCACCGAGGCGTCCAGCAGGATCACCGCCACGGTCCCGATGGCCACGATCGAGCCGGTGCCCCGCGCGGTGATGTCGATGGCGCTGCCGATGTGCTCGATGTCGGCCGTACCGATGCTGACCACCTCGCCGCCGGTGACCCGGCGGGGCAGCGCGGCGCCCAGCCGGTTGGTGGTGTCGACAGTGACCTGCACGGTTCGGTACGCGGCGGCCAGCCAGTTGTGCACCGCGCAGCGGTGCCGCAGGATCCCGGCCACCGCCTGGAGCACGCCCAGCCCCAGCAGCACGGCGCCCCAGGTCAGCAGGGCGTCCGGGTCGCGGTGGGCGAGGCCGGCGTCGATCGCCCGGCCCACGGCGGCCGGCATCAGCGCCTGGGCGACCATCCAGACGATGCCGAGCGCGATGCCGGAGCCGAGGAGGAACGGGTGCCGACCGGCCAGCCACACCAGGTAACGGGTGGCCGACCGGTCGTCGGGGATGCCGGGATCGCCGGCCGGTGAGAAGCGCATGACGACCCGACGCTAGGCGGCCACGACGTCCCCCCGCATCCGAATTCCCGCCGGTCAGCGCACCCTCCGGGCCTGACCCCGAGGTCGGCCGCCGGCCGTCGGGTCAGCGGTCGACCTGGGTGAAGTCCCACGAGTGCGGGGGCCGGGCCACCAGCCGCATCGGCGGCTCCGGCAGGTCCCGGGGGTTGCTCCGCCACTTGGAGATCACCACCAGCCGGTGGTCGGTGGAGGAGAACACCTCGCTGCTCAGGTGGAACGGGTCGTGCTCGAACTCGGGCAGGGCGGTGTCGCAGACCCAGGTGATCAGGTCGGCGAACCCGTAGGTCTCGGCGCGCGCCTCCCACATCCGTACGATCACGTCGTGCCTCTCGTCAGCGGCGGGCGGCACGTCAGACGCTGACCACGGTCAGCGGCATGGCGGAGTCGGCGGGCAGATCGAGGCGGCTCGGCGCGACGCCCGAGGCCACCAGGTGCGAACCGAGCGCGGCGACCATCGCGCCGTTGTCGGTGCAGAGGTTCGGCCGGGGCACCCGGACCCGGATGCCGTGCTTCGCCGCCCGGTGCTCCGCCATCGCCCGCAGCCGGGAGTTGGCGGCCACTCCCCCGCCGATCACCAACGTGTCGACGCCGCTCGTCCGGCAGGCGTCCAGCGCCTTGCTGACCAGCACGTCGCAGACCGCCTCCTGGAACGACGCGGCCACGTCGGCCACCGGCACCGGCTCGCCGGCCCGCTGTCGCGCCTCCACCCAGCGGGCCACCGCGGTCTTCAGGCCCGAGAAGGAGAAGTCGTACCGGTGGGCGGCCAGGTCCTTGGCGGCGGTCAGCCCGCGCGGGAAGCCGATGGCGCCGGCGTCGCCGGCCCGGGACTCCCGGTCGATCCACGGGCCGCCGGGGAAGGGCAGCCCGAGCAGCCGGGCCACCTTGTCGAACGCCTCGCCGGCGGCGTCGTCGATGGTCGAGCCGAGCGGGGTGACCCCGCGGGCCAGGTCGTCGACGAGCAGCAGCGAGGAGTGCCCGCCGGAGACCAGCAGGGCGATCGCCGGCTCGGGCAGCGGCCCGTGTTCCAGGGTGTCCACGGCGACGTGCGCGGCGAGGTGGTTCACCCCGTAGATCGGCTTCTCGGCGGCGACGGCGTAGCCCTTGGCCGCGGCCACGCCGACGAGCAGCGCGCCGACCAGGCCCGGGCCGGAGGTGACCGCGATCGCGTCGATGTCGGCGATGGTCACTCCGGCCTCGGCGAGGGCCCGGTCCATGGTCGGCACGATCGCCTCCAGGTGGGCCCGGCTGGCCACCTCGGGCACCACGCCGCCGAACCGGGCGTGCTCCTCGACGCTGGAGGCCAGCGCGTCGGCGAGCAGGGTGTGCCCGCGCACGATGCCCACGCCGGTCTCGTCGCAGGAGGTCTCGATACCGAGGATCAGCGGTTCGTCAGCCATGCTCATCAGTCCTCGTTGCGCCGCATGACCAGCGCGTCGGTGTTGCTCGGTTGGTAGTAGCCGCGCCGCACCCCGATCGGCTCGAAGCCGTAGGTGGCATAGAGCCGCTGGGCCGGGCCGTTGTCCGCCGCGACCTCCAGCAGGGTGCTGCGGGCGCCGCGCCGGTCCGCCTCGGCGAGCAGCGCCTCCAGCAGGAGCCGGCCGATGCCCCGGCGCTGGGCGTCCCGGCGGACCGCGATGTTCTGCACCCAGGCCTCATCGGGCGGCGCCACGGTGAGCCCGGCGTAGCCGAGCACGGTTCCGTCGTCGTCGGTGGCGACCAGGTAGTGGTGCCCGTTGGCCAACTCGTTCCAGAACATCGCCGGGGACCACTGCTCGACGCCGAAGAGGTCCGCCTCGATCGGCAGCACCTGGTCGATGTGCCACCACCGGAACCGGCTCAGCCCCACCGCGCTCACGCTCATGGCAGGACCGGCTTGTGCCCGGACGCCGCCACGGCGTCCGGGCGGCGCAGGTAGAGCGGGGTGAGCCGTTCGCCGGGAGCGCCCGCACGGACCCGCTCGGCGGCCAGCCCGGCCAGCGCCATCGCGTCCGGGTAGCGCGGCTCGGTCCGCAGTGGCAGGCCGAGGATCTCCGCGTACCGGTGCGCGCCGTCGCCGACGGCCACGGTGACGGCCAGGTCGCGGGCGCGCTCGCCGGCGACCGCGGGGGCGTCCACGTTCGGCCCGGCGATCCGCTGGCCGGCGCCGTCGTAGACGGCCCAGTAGACCTCCCGGCGGCGGGCGTCGCTGGCGGCCAGGACCGGCTCGCCGGCCGCGACCGGGTGGCCGATGCCGTCCAGCGAGCAGACGCCGTACGTGGGGATGCCGAGCACCTGGCCCATGGTGGCGGCGGTGACCAGGCCGACCCGCAGCCCGGTGAACGGTCCGGGACCGAGCCCGGCGACGATCGCGGCCAGGTCGGCGGGGCGGGCGTCGGCGTCGGCCAGCACCGCCTCGACCTGCGGGGCGAGCAGCTCACCGTGCGCCCGGGCGTCGACCGTGCACCGCTGCGCGCGGGCCGTGACGCCGTCCGCCGAGACCTCGACCAGCGCCGCAGTCACCGCGGGCGTCGAGGAGTCCACCACCAGTACGAGCACGGTATGCCAGCCTAGTCGGCTCCCCGCTCACACCCGGTCACACCCCGTCCCGCCCAAGCCGGGACGGCGGCCGTGGACGCGCCCGTCTCGCAGTCGCAGCGCCCAGAGCAGGCGCTCAGGCCGACGACCGGGCTGGCGAGCCGCCGCGCGCACCGCGGGCCGCCGGAGCGGACCGGGCGGGGTCAGCCGGCTGAGCGCTCCCAGTCGATGGTGGGCAGGCCGGCGTCGGCGAGCGCCTTGTTGGCCGCGCTGAACGGACGGCTGCCGAGGAAGCCGCGCGGGTTCATCGGGCTCGGGTGACCGGCCTCCAGCACCACGTGCCGCGGGTTGGTGACCAGGGCCGCCTTCTTGCGGGCGTACCCGCCCCAGAGCAGGAAGACCACCCGCTGGTCGAGGGCGTCCAGGGCGCGGATGGTGGCGTCGGTGAACTCCGCCCACCCCGAGTTGGCGTGCGAGCCGGGGGTGGCCTGCCGGACCGTGAGCACCGAGTTGAGCAGCAGCACGCCCTGCGCGGCCCAGCCGTCGAGGTTGCCGCTGCGCGGCTTCGGCACGCCGAGGTCCTCGCCCAGCTCCTTGAAGACGTTGCGCAGCGACGGCGGCACCGTCACCCCCTCGCGCACGCTGAAGCTGAGCCCGTGCGCCTGCCCTGCCCGGTGGTAGGGGTCCTGCCCGAGGATCAGCACCCGGCACTCCGCCGGCCCGCACAGCCGGTAGGCGGAGAAGAGATCCTCGACCGGGGGGAACACGGTCTGGGTCGCGTACTCCCGGGCGACGAACTCGGCCAGCGCCGCGGTGCGGGCCGGGTCGAGGTGCGGGGTGAGCACGGCCCACCACTCGTCGGGGAGGAGTGCCAGCAGGTCGAGGGTGGGTGCGTCGTCGGGCATCGGCAACCTTTCGCAGTCGGTCCCGGGCACTGTAGGCAGCGGGTACGACAGCCCGTCAGTCGAGGGTGGCGAGGCGCTCCGCCCAGTCGCCGCCGACCGGTTCCAGGGTCACCACCCGGGTGTCGTCCTCGCGTCGGTCGATGCGGACCCGCAGGTGGGCCTCGACCAACTGCTCGACCATCCCCTCGCCCCACTCGACCACGGTCACCGCCTCGTCCACCGAGGCGTCCAGGTCCAGGTCGTCGATCTCGGCGCGCGGGTCCGCCGCCTCCCCCAGCCGGTACGCGTCGGCGTGCACCAGCGTCACCGTGCCGCCCCGCGCGGGGTCCGGCCGGTGCACCCGGGCGATCACGAAGGTCGGCGAGGTGATGTCGCCGCGCACGCCGAGGCCGGCGCCGACGCCCTGGGTGAGCGCGGTCTTGCCCGCGCCGAGCGGGCCACTGAGCAGCAGCAGGTCACCGGCGCGCAGCACGCCGGCCAGCCGCCGGCCGAACCCGTGGGTGTCCTCGACCGCCGGCAGCGTGACGACGACGGTCACAGCCCCTCCAGGAAGCGTTTGAGCGCCACGTTGACCTCGTCGGCGTGCTCCAGCATCACCACGTGCCCGCTGTCGTGGATCTTGACGAACTCGGCGTGCGGCAGCCGCCGGACGATCTCCTCGGAGTGGATCACCGGGGTGATCATGTCCTTGTCCCCCACGACGACCAGCACCGGCGTGCCGGCCAGCGCGGCCAGCGCAGGGAACCGGGAGTGGGTGGCCAGGGTCCGCAGGTAGCGGGTCACCGTGTCGGCCGAGGTCCGCGAGTTCATCGTCTCCACGTACGAGACCAGCGCCGGGCTGGGCTTCGGGGTGCCGAAGCCGTACCTGCGGGTCAGCAGCCAGGCGACGTTGGTGGTCGACTTTCGGGCCTTGTCGATCACCGAGCCGCCGTACCGGGTGGCGTTGCTCATCATGTAGAGCACCGGGGCACCGACCCGGCCGAGCAGCGCGGGCGCCACCAGCTTCGTCTCCGCGATCAGGCCGCCCGAGGTGGCCATCAGCACCGTGCCGACCACCCGGTCGCCGAACATCTCCGGGTAGAGCTCGGCCAGGGCCATGATGGTCATTCCGCCCATCGAATGGCCGACCAGCACCAGCGGCCCCTCCGGCGCGGTCTCGTCGATCACCCGACGCAGCGTCCGACCCAGCGCGGCCAGGTCGTACTCCCCGGTCTCCAGCCGGCCCGACCGGCCGTGCCCCGGCTGGTCGTACGCGACGATCCGGTAGTCGCCGCGCGCGGCGAGCATCTCCCGCTGGAAGTGGAATGTCCCCATGTCCAGGCAGAAACCGTGCACCAGCACCACGGTCGGGTGCCCGTCGACCGGGCGGGTCGGCTCGACCACCTCCACATGGATGTCGGTGCCGTCCGGCATCTCGAACCGGTACGACTCGTCGTACCGCTGCTGGCCGAAGACCTCGCGGGCGTACGGATCGGCGGGGTCGCCCTTGAGCCGGCGGATCAGGACCCGCTCGCTCACCACGCCCGCGGCGAGCCCGGCGGCGGCCACACCGACGGCGGCGCCGACCACGCCGGCGACCTTGCCGGCCGCGGTTCGGGGCCGGGGGATGCGGAACCGTTGGCTCACAGTGCTACCTCGGCTCGCGACTGCGGGGCTCGCAACCCCGGCTCGCTCCTCGCGCTCACGGCCGCTCGCCGTCGTAGACGCGGGGCACCCGGACCCCGCCGAACCGGGTCACGATCTCGTAGTTGATGGTGCCGACCGCCTCGGCCCAGTCGTCGGCCGTCGGCTCGCCGTCCGCGCCGCTGCCGAAGAGGGTCGCCACGTCACCGGCGGCGATCTCGTCGTCGCCGCAGTCCAGCACGAACTGGTCCATGCAGACGCGGCCGGAGATAGTCCGCCGCTTGCCGCCGAGCTGCACCGGACCGGTGTTGGAGGCGTGCCGGGGCACCCCGTCGGCGTAGCCGAGCGGCACCACCGCCAGGTTCGCCTCCCGCTCGGTCAGGTAGGTGTGGCCGTAGGAGACGCCGGTGGCGGCCGGCACCCGCTTGGTCAGCATCACCCGGGCCCGGGCGGTCATCGCCGGGCGCAGCCCGTACCGCTCGCCGGCCACCGGGGAGAGGCCGTAGATCGCCAGCCCCGGGCGGACCAGGTCGAAGTGGGTGTCCGGGCGGGTCAGCGTGGCGGCGGAGTTGGCCAGGTGCCGGTAGCGCGGGCGCAGCCCGGCCCGCTCGACCATGGCCAGCCCTTCTTGGAAGACGGCGAGCTGCCGGTCCGTGGTGGGGTGCCCGGGCAGGTCCGCGTACACGAAGTGGCTCCACACCCCGACCACCTCGACCAGGCCGTCGGCCTGGGCCTTCGCGGCGGCCTCCAGCAGGGTGGGCCAGTCGGCGACGGTCGCCCCACCCCGGGACAGCCCGGTGTCGATCTTCAGGTGCAGCCGGGCCGGGCGGTCCGCCCGCCGGCTGGCCTCGATCATCTCGTCAAGCTGCGGCAGGCTGGCGCAACCCAGGTCCACACCGACGGCGACCCCGTCGTGCAGCGGCAGCCCCGGGCTCAGCAGCCAGGCCAGCACCGGCGCGGTGATCCCCTCCCGGCGCAGGGCCAGCGCCTCGTCGAGGGTGCAGACACCGAGCCAGTCGGCGCCCGCGTCGAGCGCCGCCCGGGCGGCCGGGACCATGCCGTGGCCGTACCCGTCGGCCTTCACCACCGCCATCAGCTCGGCGCTGGTGCCCGACTTCAGCCGGGTCACGTTCTCCCGGATCGCGTCCAGGTCGACGCGCACCTCCGACTGCCACATGCCCCCAGCCTACTTCCGGCGGTGATCACGCCGGGTCGCAGCCGCGGTCGGACCCGCCCGGGCGCGGCCCGGCCGGGCGGTCAGGGCAGCCGGGCCAGCACCGGACGGAGGGCGGTGGCCACGTCGGGCGCGGTCACCGGACCGCTCCGGGCCGCCTCCCGGCCGGCCAGCCCGTGCAGGTACGCCGCCGCGGCGGCCGCCCGGTCCGCCGGCACCCCGGCGGCGAGCAGCGAGCCGAGCAGCCCGGCGAGCACGTCCCCGGTGCCCCCGGTGGCCAGCGCCGGGGTGCCGGTCGGGTTGACGTACGCCCGGCCGTCCGGCGTGCCGATGATCGTGCGGTCCCCCTTGAGCAGCACCACCGCGTTCATCCAGGCGGCCAGCCGCAGCGCGGCCGCCACCCGGTCCGCGCCCGGGCTCTCGCCGCAGAGCCGGGCGTACTCCCGGTCGTGCGGGGTCACCACGATCGGGGCGTCCCGGTCGCGCAGCCGGTGGGCCAGCTTGCCGTCCACCAGCAGGGTGAGCCCGTCGGCGTCGAGCACCACCGGCACCGGCGCGGCGAGCACCGCCCGCAGTTCGGCGGCGGACTCCTCGCCGATGCCCAGCCCGGAACCGCAGACCCAGGCCTGCACCCGGCCCGCGTCCGCGACCCGGCCGGTGGCGATCACCGACGGGTGCTGGTGCAGCACCTCCGCGCGCGCCCCGCCGGCGTAGCGGATCATGCCGGTGGGCCCGGCCAGCGCGCCGGAGACCGAGAGCACGGCCGCCCCCGGGTACGTCGCCGACCCGGTCGCCACCCCGACCACGCCCCGGGTGTACTTCTCCGAGGCCGCGCCGAGCTGCGGCCACCAGTCGGCCACGTCCGACCACTCGGTCACCCGCAGCGCCGGCGACCCGCGCAGCCACGGCGCCAACCCGATGTCGACCAACTCGACGTGCCCGGCCAGCTCGGCGGCCGGCCCGACCACCAGGGCCGGCTTCAGCGCGCCGAAGGCCACCGTCACGTCCGCGTGCACCGCGCTCGGCCGGCCGGACGCGGTCAGCGGCACGTGCCCGGTGTCCACCGCCACGCCGCTGGGCACATCCACCGCCACCACGGTGGCCCGGGCGCCGTCCCGCCCGCGGTGCCGGACGAGGCTCGCCGCCAACTGGTCGGCGGTCTCCCGCAGCCCGCCGCTGCCGCCGATCCCGACGATGCCGTCGAGCACCAGGTCGACCGGGGCCGGGGGCCGGTCGACCAGCCGCCCGCCGGCGGCCCGGAGCGCGGCCAGCCCCTCGGCGTGCGCCCGGCCGGGGTTCAGCAGCAGGACGGAGACGGCCGCCCCGCGCCGGGCCAGGTGCGCGCCCGCCCAGAGGGTGTCGCCGCCGTTGTCACCGGAGCCGACCAGCAGCAGCACCCGGCCGCCGTAGACCCCGCCCCGGTCGGCCAGCAGCAGCGCGCAGCGGCGGGCAAGCCCGGCGGCGGCCCGCTGCATCAGCGTCCCCGGCGGGAGGGTGGCCATCAGTCCCGCCTCCGCCGCACGTACGTCCGCGACCCGCCACACCGGTTTCATGCCACCCCGTCCCGTTGGTGGGCGGACCGGGCGGCCCGCCGGTCAGCTCAGCGTTCCGCGACCACCATGGCCGACGCGATTCCGCCGTCGTGCGACAACGACAGATGCCAGCGGTTGATCCCGCGCTCGGCCGACGCGGCGGCGACCGTGCCGGAGACGGTCAGCCAGGGCCGGCCGTCCGGGTCGGGCACGACCTCGCAGTCGTGCCAGCTCAGCCCGGCCGGGGCGCCGAGCGCCTTGGCCACCGCCTCCTTGGCCGCGAAGCGGGCGGCCATCGACTCCGGCGAGCGCGGGTTGCCCGACCGGGTGTATCGCTCGGCCTCGGTGAAGAGCCGGTCGGAGAGCAGCGGCGTCCGCGCGAGGGCCCGGGCGAACCGGTCCACCAGCACGACGTCGATGCCGACAGCCACGATCACGCACTCACCCTACCGGCGGTGGGGGGCGCAGATTAGCCACCGGGTCCGCGGTGGGCAACGCCTGTGGACGACCGGCGGGTACGACCACCGCCCGTCGTCCACAGGGCCGGCACCCGGGGCCGGCCGCTGCCTAGCGTCGTCCTCGTTGCCCGCCCGGCCCCGGATCGTCGCCGGGGTGGGCGTCGATCCGCCGCCGGCGTCTCCCGTCGGCGGCAGCCGAGCCGGGGAGTCCGCCGATGACGGAGGTGCCGTTCACCGTCCAGCCCGAGTTGCTGCGCGAGGCGGCTCGGGCGCTGGGCGACGACGCGTACGCGCTGGCGCACGGGCTGGCCGGGGTGCCGGGGCTGGTGCTGCCGGCCGACGGCTGGCGCGCCGGGGCGGCGCTGGCCGAGCTGGAGTCGGCGGTGCATCGCTGGTGCGGGGCGCTGGCGGCCCGGGTGGCGGACACCGCCGACGCGGTCCGGGTCGCGGCGGACGGCTACGAGGCGGTCGACGAGCGGGCCGCCCGACGCCTGGCCGGAGTGCCCCGGTGACCCGCCGCCCCGGGCCCCCGGCGGCCCGGTACGTCGCGTCGCCGGTGGCTACGCCCGACGCGTCGCAGGTGGTGGGGTACGCCCAGCTCTGGTCCGCCGACCCGGGCGCCTGGGCCGCCGCCGGCGCGGCCTGGCGCGGGTCGACCGGTCCGGTGCGGCACCGGGCCGACGCCCTGGACGCCCGGGTGGCCGGCCTGCGTCCCGCCTGGTCCGGCGCGGCCGGCGACGCGGCGCGGGAGCGGGTCACCGCGCAGCGCACCGAGCTGACCGGCGTGCTGCCCGCGCTGATCGAGGTCGAACAGGTGCTCGCCGAGTTCGCCGCCCGGTTGCGCGGGGCGAAGGCCCGGCTCGCCGCGGCCGTCGCCCTCGCCGACCAGGGCCGGCTGCTGATCGACCGGTCGGGCCGGGTCCGGGCGGATCCGGCCGTGCCACGTCCCGCCGAGCGGGTCGGCCCGGGGGTGGCCCAGGTGGCGGCGGCGGTCCACCAGGCGGTGGCGCTGGCCGGGGCGGCGGATCGGGAGGCGACCGCCCGGTTGGCCGGTTTGTCGGCGGCGGCCGGCGCGGGCTGGGTGAGCATCCCGCCGGTCGGGCGTCCCCCGACCGGCGCCGGTCCGGGCGAGGTGGGCCGCTGGTGGGCGGGGCTCACGCCGGCCGAGCGCCGGTGGCTGGTGGCGCACGAGCCGGCCCTGGTCGGTCGCCTCGACGGGGTGCCGGTGACCGCCCGGGACCAGGCCAACCGGCTGCTGCTGGCCGCGCGGCGGGCGGCCCTGCTGGCGCGGGAGCGGGGGCTGCTGAGCCGGGCGCCCCGCGGTCCGCTGGAGGTGGCCGGGCTGGCGCGGGTGGCGGCGGCGCTGCGCGGCCTGGACGCGCTCGCCGAGCGGTTGGCCGCGTCGGGGCCACCCCGGGCGTACCTGTTGGGGCTCGACCCGGCCGGCGACGGGCGGGCGATCGTGGCGCTGGGCAACCCGGACCGGGCCGGCGCGGTGCTGACGTACGTGCCCGGGATGACCGCGGACCTGGCCGACGCCCCGGGCGAGCTGGGCCGGGCGACCCGGGTGCTGGACCGCTGCGCCGCGCTCGCCCCGGCCGAGGAGACGGCGGCGGTGCTCTGGCTGGACTACGACGCCCCGGACTTCCTCCACGAGGCGGCGTGGGGCGGGCAGGCCCGGGACGCGGGGCCGGCGCTGCACCGGTTCCAGGAGGGGTTGCGCGCGTCCCACGAGGGGCCGCCGGCCCGGCACACGGTGCTCGGGCACAGCTACGGGTCGGTGGTGGTGGGTACGGCCGCCCGGGACCACGGGTTGAGCGCCGACGCGCTGGTCTTCGTGGGCTCCCCCGGGGTGGGCGTGGAACACGCCGCCGAGTTGCGGATGCCGGCCGGTCAGGTGTGGGCGAGCACCGCGCCGGACGACGTGATCCGGCTGGCCCGGCCGCCCGACGAGCTGGCCCGGCGGGCGGTGTTCGGCGCGACGCCGCTCGGCCCGGCGGCGGCGCTGCTCCACCCGCCCGGGCACGAGCTGTGGTTCGGGCACGACCCGAGCGATCCGGGCTTCGGCGGCCGGCGCTTCCCCAGCGGCCGGTACGGCCACACCGGCTACTGGGAGGCGGGCAACCCCGCCCTGGACGGGATGGCCCGGGTCGTACTGGGCGGGTGAATGCGCGGGGCCCCTCCACCGCGTGGTGGAGGGGCCCCGGAGCGGACGGCAGCCGACTACTCGACGGTGACCGACTTGGCCAGGTTGCGCGGCTGGTCGACGTCGTGCCCGCGGGCGGCGGCGATCTCGGCGGCGAACACCTGCAGCGGCACCGTGGTGACCAGCGGGGCCAGCAGGGTCGGCGTACGCGGCACGTAGATCAGGTGGTCGGCGTAGCGGACGACCGCCTCGTCGCCCTCCTCCGCGATCACGATGGTCCGGGCGCCGCGGGCGCGGACCTCCTGGATGTTGGAGACGACCTTGTCGTGCAGCATGCCCCGGCCGACCGGCGACGGGACCACGCAGATCACCGGCGTGCCCTTGTCGATCAGCGCGATCGGGCCGTGCTTCAGCTCGCCGGCGGCGAAGCCCTCGGCGTGCATGTACGCCAGCTCCTTGAGCTTGAGCGCGCCCTCCAGGGCCACCGGGTAGCCGACGTGCCGGCCGATGAAGAGCACCGTCGGCTCGGACTTCAGCTCGCGGGCCAGCTCGCGGACCGGCTCGATCCGGTCGAGCAGCTCGCGCAGCTTGCCCGGCATCTCCTGGAGCTGGGCGACCACCGCGCCCACCTCGTCGGCGAACTTGATCCCGCGCACCTGTGCCAGGTACAGGCCGATCAGGTAGCAGGCGACGAGCTGGGTGAGGAACGCCTTGGTGGAGGCGACGGCGATCTCCGGACCGCCGTGGGTGTAGAGCACGGCGTCCGACTCGCGCGGGATCGTGGAGCCGTTGGTGTTGCAGATGGCCAGCACCCGGGCCTTCTGCTCCTTGGCGTGCCGCAGCGCCATCAGGGTGTCCATGGTCTCGCCGGACTGCGAGATCACCACGATCAGGGTGGACCGGTCGAGGACCGGGTCGCGGTAGCGGAACTCGCTGGCCAGCTCGACCTCGCAGGGGATGCGGGTCCAGTGCTCGATGGCGTACTTGGCGGCCAGCCCGGAGTGGTACGAGGTGCCGCAGGCGACGATGAAGATCTTGTCGACGTCGCGCAGGTCCTGCTCGCTGAGGCGGACCTCGTCGAGGGCGATCTCACCGGTCTCGGTGAGCCGGCCGAGCAGCGTGTCGGCGATCGCCTGCGGCTGCTCCTCGATCTCCTTGAGCATGAACCAGTCGTAACCGCCCTTCTCGGCGGCCGAGGCGTCCCAGTCGACGTGGAAGTCCTTGCCGGTGGCGGGCTGCCCGGCGAAGTCGGTGATCTCGATGCTGTCCGTGGTGATCAGGACGATCTGGTCCTGGCCCAGCTCGACCGCGTCGCGGGTGTGCTCGATGAACGCGGCCACGTCGCTGGCGAGGAAGTTCTCCCCGTCGCCGCGGCCGACCACCAGCGGCGAATTGCGCCGGGCGCCGACCACCGCGCCGGGGATGCCGGCGTCGACGGCGAGCAGGGTGAACGCGCCCTCCAGCCGCCGGCAGACCACCCGCATGGCGGAGGCAAGCAGCTGCGGGCTGTCCATCTCGCCGGCCGCGCGCAGGTCGGCCAGCGCGGCGGCGAGCAGGTGCGC
Source organism: Micromonospora sp. RTP1Z1 (assembly GCF_033804685.1). NCBI lineage: Bacteria > Bacillati > Actinomycetota > Actinomycetes > Micromonosporales > Micromonosporaceae > Micromonospora > Micromonospora sp. RTP1Z1. The sequence goes on along the minus strand of NZ_JAPFQV010000069.1, from coordinate 7,099 downwards.
GGCGCACTCGGTGTCGGTGTCGCTGACGAACTCGACGCCGTCGGACTCCAGCTCGGTGCGGAGCTTGGCGAAGTTCTCGATGATGCCGTTGTGGATCACCGCGACCCGGCCGTCGGGGGCGACGTGCGGGTGGGCGTTGCGGTCGGTGGGACCGCCGTGGGTGGCCCAGCGGGTGTGGCCGATGCCGGTGGTGCCGTCGCCGATGCCGATCGGGCTGGCGGCGCAGGACTCCGGGTCGACGGCGGCCCGCTCGGCGAGCACCTTCTCCAGGTTGGCCAGCTTGCCGGCCTTCTTCTCGGTCAGCAGCTGGTCGTCGCAGACGATGGCGACGCCGGCCGAGTCGTAGCCGCGGTACTCCAGCCGCCGCAGTCCGTCCAGCACGATGCCGAGCGCCGGGCGCGCGCCGGCGTAACCCACGATTCCACACATGATCCCGAGCCTAACCCAGCTTCGCTCATCGCGTCTGCTCGGAAGTGCGGTAAACGATCACTTAATTTGAGCGATCAGGTGAACACCGGCGAAGGATTGGACATATCACCCGGCCCGGACGGCCCGCCGGGCGTGTCGTCCGGGTCACCGGCGGGCGGCGTCGGCCGCGTACATTGAGGGCCCGCCGCCGGGCGACGGCCCGGCACGGCACCCCGATCCCTCCGCGGATGTCTCCGCGCCCGTCCCCTGCGAGCTGACGTGATGTCCGAGGCGACCCCCTCCCCCGACCCGCAGCCGCCGGGCGGATGGACCCCGACCGACCCGACGTCCGCGCCCACCCCGACGCCGTGGGCGCCGCCGGACCCACTGGCCGCCCCCCAGCCGTGGACGGCACCTGCTCCCTGGTCGCCGGCCCCGACCGCCGGCTTTCCCCCGTCGGCCGGCCAGCCCTCGCTCGCGTCCGCGCCGCCGGGCTGGCCGCCGCCCGGCGACCCGCCGCCGTACGCGCATCCGGGCGCGCCGCCACCGCCCACCGGCGGCGGCCGGATCGCCGCGGTCGTCATCGCCGTGGTGACCGTCCTGGCGCTCGGCGTGTGCGGCTGCCTCGGGGTGGCCGGCTTCCTCGGCGCCGTCCGCTCGGAGCCGACGGCCACCGGTGAACCCTTCGACGAGCCGTACCCGGGCGAGCCGGGGAACGACGTCACCGGGGACACCGGCGGCGCCACCCAGGGGACCTCCCAAAACCCGGCCGCCACCCCGTCCGGCGGGCCCGGCCGGCTGAAGGTCGTGTACGAGGTGACCGGCGCCAACCCGGTGGACCTCCAGTTCTACGACGCCAACGGCGACTTCTTCCAGCTCGACGGGATGCGGTCGCCGTGGCGGCTGGCGTTCACCGCCAACGACCGCCAGCGGGTGCAGCTCATCGCCTCGCCGGGCGACCCGGCGGGCACCGGCAAGGTGACCTGCCGGATCACCATCAACGGGAAGGTCGTCTCACAGGTCACCGGCAGGTGGGGGACGGCCTGCTTCGGTTGGTAGGACCGGCGCGGTGGTCGCGGGGTCGGCGGCGGGCTTGCGGCGTCGGTGGCGGACCGTAGGCTGGCCCGCGTGACGACGACCGACCCCCTGGTGGCCCGGATGCGGCCGTTCGGCACCACCATCTTCGCCGAGATGTCCGCGCTCGCCGTGCGTACCGGGGCGGTCAACCTCGGCCAGGGGTTCCCCGACACCGACGGCCCGCCGGAGATGCTGGCCGCGGCCGCCGAGGCGCTGCGCTCCGGGCACAACCAGTACCCGCCGGGCCCGGGGATCCCGGCGCTGCGCGCGGCCGTCGCCGCCCACCAACGCCGGTTCTGGGGGCTGGAGTACGACCCGGACGGCGAGATCGTGGTGACGGCCGGCGCCACCGAGGCGATCGCCGCCAGCATCCTCGCCCTGTGCGAGCCGGGCGACGAGGTGGTCTGCTTCGAGCCTTACTACGACTCGTACGCCGCCTCGATCGCGCTGGCCGGCGCGGTCCGCCGCCCGGTCACGCTGCGTCCCGCCGCCGACGGCCGGTACGCCTTCGACCCGGCGGAGCTGGGCGCGGCGTTCGGGCCACGGACCCGGCTGGTGCTGCTCAACTCGCCGCACAACCCCACCGGCAAGGTGTTCACCCCGGACGAGCTGGCGCTGGTCGCGAAGCTGTGCCGGGGGCACGACGCCTACGCGGTCACCGACGAGGTGTACGAGCACCTGGTCTTCCCCGACGCCGCCGCGCCGCACGTGCCGCTGGCCACGCTGCCGGGCATGCGGGAGCGGACGCTGCGGATCTCCTCGGCCGGCAAGACGTTCTCCTGCACCGGCTGGAAGGTCGGCTGGGTGAGCGGGCCCGCGCCGCTGGTCTCCGCGGTGCTGCGGGTCAAGCAGTTCCTCACCTTCGTCAACGCCGGCCCGCTGCAACCGGCGGTGGCCGTGGCGCTCGCCCTGCCGGACGCGTACTTCGAGGACTTCGCCGACGGGCTGCGGCGGCGGCGCGACCAGCTCGTCGCCGGGCTCGCCGACGCCGGCTTCGAGGTGTACGCGCCGGACGGGACGTACTTCGTCACCGCCGACGTCACCGCGTTGGGCGGCCGGGACGGGGTGGAGTTCTGCCGGTCGCTGCCCGAGCGGTGCGGCGTGGTGGCGGTGCCGACGCAGGTGTTCTACGACAACGCGGAGGCGGGCCGGCGGCTGGTCCGCTTCGCCTTCTGCAAGCGACCCGAGGTGCTCACCGAGGCGGTGGCCCGGTTGCGCCGACTTAAGGAGCACCGATGACCGACGAGTACACCGATCGGGTCCGCCGGGTGGCGGCGCTGCGCGGCTGCGACACCGTGCTCTCCGGGATCCGGCCGACCTCGGTGGCCGAGCAGCTCGACACGATCCGGGCGACCGCGACCGACGAGCTGCTGCCCGACTTCTACGGCGAGGGCGGGGCGGTCGAGGCGGTGGAGCGCCGGGTGGCCGAGCTGCTGGGCACGGAGGCGGTCGCCTTCTTCCCCACCGGCACGATGGCTCAGCAGGTCGCCATGCGGTACGGCGCCGAGCTGACCGGTCGGGACGCCGTGGGCCTGCACCCGCTGAGCCACCCGCTGCTGCACGAGCGGGACGCGTACGCCGCGCTCGGCGGCCTCCGCGCGGTACGGACCACGGGCGCGCCACGCAATCCGACCGCGGCGGAGATCGCCGGGCTGGACGAGCCGGTCGGCACCCTGCTGCTGGAGCTGCCGCTGCGGGACGCGGGTTTCGTCCTGCCCAGCTGGGACGAGCTGGTCGCGGTGGTCGGGGCAGCCCGGGAGCGTGGCTTCCGGGTGCACCTGGACGGCGCCCGGCTCTGGGAGTCCACCGTCCACCTGGGGCACTCGCTGGCCGAGGTCGCCGGGCTGGCCGACAGCGTCTACGTCTCGTTCTACAAGTCCCTCGGCGGCCACTCGGGCGCCGCCCTGGCCGGCACGGCCGAGCTGGTCCGCTACGCCCGGGCCTGGCGGCACCGCTACGGCGGCAACCTGTTCCAGCAGTGGCCGGCGGCGTTGTCCGCGCTGGCCGGCCTGGACGGCGAGCTGCCCCGGCTGCCCGCCTACGTCGCCCACGCGAAGCGGGTGGCGGAGGCGCTGGCCGGCCTGCCCGACGCGCGGGTCCACCCTGCGCCGCCGCACACCCACCAGTTCCGGCTCTGGTTGCCGCACCTGGCGGATGCGCTGAACGACGCCAACCTGGCGCTCGCCGAGGAGGAGAAGGCCTGGTTCGTCAGCGGCTGGCGGGACACCGAGGTGCCCGGCGTGGCGACGGCCGAGGTGACGGTCGCCGGCCCGGCCCTGGAGCTGGGCGCGGACCAGATCACCGACCTGGCCGACCGCTTCCTGCGCCGGGTGTCCAGGGCCTGACCGCCGCCGTCAGACGACCGCCTGGTGGTCAGCCGGCCGCGCGGGCCGGGCCGGTGCCCTCCGCCGGCGCGGCGGTCCCGGCGCTGCCCGCCGCCAGCGTGCCGAGCACCGCGCCGCCGTCGGCGAGCAGCGCCGACTCGGCGTCGTCGACGAAGGCGAGGTCGGCCTCCACGTGCCGGCTGGCGGCCGAGAGGAGCAGCCGCACCACCGGGTCGTCCGCCCGGCGGCGCAGCCCGTCGAGGTTGCGCAGCTCCCGCATCAGGTGCCCGCGCTGGTTACCGAGCACGGTCCGGACGGTCACCGGCTCGCCGGAGCGGGCCGCGGCGGTGACCTTGAGGAAGAAGTCGTCGCGGAAGCCGCCGCTGCGGGGGCTCGGCTCGACGAGCCAGCGGTCAAGCTCGGTCCGCCCCTCCCGCGTGATCTCGTAGACCACCCGGTCGGGCTTGACCGGCTGGGCCTGCCGCTCGGCGACCACCAGGCCGTCCCGAGAGAGCCGCTCCAGGATCTGGTAGAGGTGCCCGATGTTGAGCGGGCCCCACTGCGGGCCGACCGCCTGCTCGAAGGCGCCCTTCAGCTCGTAGCCGTAGCTGGGGCCACGGGCGAGCAGGGCCAGGACCGCATGCTGGATCGCCACCGTCTCCTCCAATCCGGTCCGGGCGCGTCCGCCCGAAGGGGTCTTGCATTGTCACAATGTATCGCGCACAGTGTGCTCAGCACACGGGGAGGCGCGACATGTTCCGTTTCATCTGGGGGCAGCTACGTGGCCGTGCGGGACGGTCGGTGGCGCTGCTGGCCGGCGTACTGGTGGCGACCACCGGTTTCGTCGTCCTGACCGGCGCCACCACCACATCCCGACTGGAGGTCACCGGCACCGTCGAGCGGAACACCCGCGCGGCGTACGACATCCTCGTCCGTCCGCAGGGGACGCGCACGCCCCTGGAGGCCGCCCGGGGGCTGGTCCGGCCCAACTACCTCTCCGGCAGCTACGGCGGCATCACCACCGCGCAGTACGACCAGGTGAAGGCGGTCGCCGGGGTGGACGTGGCCGCCCCGATCGCCATGCTCGGCTACTCGACCACACCCATCGAAATGCCGGTCGACCTGACCGACGCGATCGACCGGTCGCTGGACCGCCAGGTCATCCGGGTCGACCGGACCTTCCTCGCCGAGCGGGGCCTCACCCACGCCCCGGCCCAGCCGGTCTACGTCTACGTCACCAAGCATCCGCTGCTCTATCCGCAGATCGCCGACGAGTTCCGGCTCGACGCCCTCAGGTACAGCGACGGCCGCACGTACGACTCGGAGGTGTGCGGCCCCGTGCCGCGCGAGGTGCTGCCGGGCGGGCGGAGCGTGCCAGTGTGCAACCCGCGCTGGGACCAGGACAGCATCCTGGCCACCCTCTCCGAGCGGCAGACCTGGTCGGTGGAGGCGTTCCGGCTGCTGCCCGACGGGCGCTTCGAGGCTCGCGAACCGGCCGCACCGGGCTCGCCGCTCGCCCGGTCGTCGGATCGGCTCGTCGCGCCACTGCGGCTGACCGTGCCGTTCCTGCTCGCGGCCGTCGACCCGGACGCCGAACAGCGGCTGGTCGGGCTCTCCGGCGCGGTGGTGGACGGCCGCCCCCTCACCGCCGCCGACGCCCCGCAGACGCAGAGCCCGCACGGTTTCCGCAGCCACGCCCTGCCCGTGCTGATCAGCGCCCGGCCGTATTTGGACGGCGCGATCCGCACCACCTGGACCCGGATCACGCCGCGGGGCAGCATCGGCGACGTCGCCCCGGACGCGTTGGCCCGGACGCTGCGTGGCGCACCCGCCGTACCGGCCGGCGGCCTCGAACGCGACTCGGTGGGCGCGTACCGGGCACAGCTCACCGCCGGCCAGGGCGTTCACGAGTGCTGCTGGGGGGAGCTCCACCGGGTCGTCCAGCCCGGCCAGACGGGGTACGACCAGCTACCGGACGGGACGCTGCGGCCCCGTACCGCCGCCGCCAACCCCGGCATCTACGGCGACGCCATGACCCTCACCTCGCTGGCCCGCCCCTGGCTGACCGAGGACATCCCGTTCCGCCCGCTGACCGAGCTGCGCCTGTCGCAGAACTCCGACGAGGCGCGGCAGTGGGTGTCCGTGGGCGTCTTCGACCCGGAGAAGCTGACCGGGTTCAGCGACCTCGGCAAGGTGCCGCTGGAGACGTACGAGCCGCCGGTGGCGCAGGGCGCCGACGCGCGCAGCCGCGCCGCGCTGGGTGGGAGATCGCTGGAGCCGAGCGGCAACCCGGCCGGCTACCTCTCCGCCCCGCCGCTGCTGCTGACCAACCTGGGCAGCGTGCCGAAGCTCCTCGAAGGCGGCAGCAGCCCGCAGCTGAAGGCGCCGATCAGCGCCATCCGGGTGCGGGTCGCCGACGTGGACGGCTACAGCGAGCGCTCCGCCGAGCGGGTCCGGCTGATCGCCGAGCAGATAAACCGGGTCACCGGCCTGGACGTCGACGTCACCCTCGGTTCCTCCCCCGCCCCGCAGACCGTGGAACTGCCGGCCGGGTCGTTCGGCCGGCCCGAGCTTCGGCTGACGGAGAACTGGTCCGCGCTCGGTGTCGCCTCGGTCATCACGAAGGCGGTCGATCGGAAGAGCGTCGCGCTCTTCGTCCTGGTGCTGGTGGTCTGCGTGCTGTTCCTCGGCAACGCGGTCTCCGCCGCCGTCCGGGACCGCCGGCCCGAGCTGGCGGTGCTCTCCTGCCTGGGTTGGCCGGCCCGGCGGATCGGGGCGCTGATCCTCGGCGAGGTCGCCGCGCTGGGCCTCGCCGCCGGGCTGCTCTCCGTCGGGCTGGCGTTCCCGCTCGGCGCGGCGCTCGACATCGGCCTCGACTGGCGGCGGGCGCTGCTGGCCGTACCCGTGGCCCTGCTGTTGGCGCTGGTCGCGGGCCTGGCGCCGGCGCTGCGGGCCGCGCGCGCCCACCCGGCCGCCGCGCTGCGGCCGCCGGTGGCGACCGCCCGATGGGTACGCCGACCGCGCACCCTGCCCGGCCTGGCCCTGGTCAACCTGGTCCGCACCCCCGGCCGCACCCTGCTCGGGGCCGGCGCGCTCGCAATCGGCGTGGCCGCGCTGACCCTGGTCACCGCCGCCGCGTACGCCTTCCGTGGCGCGATCGTCGGCAGCCTGCTCGGCGACACGGTGTCGCTGAGCGTGCGCGGCGCGGACGCCATGGCCGCCGTGGCGACGGTGCGGCTGGGCGCCGCCGCGGTCGCCGACGTGCTCTACCTCAACATCCGGGATCGGGC
>NZ_JAPFQV010000068.1:0-35227 GCF_033804685.1 Micromonospora sp. RTP1Z1 | reverse complement strand
TTCCCATTCCCCCACCTATCCCGTTCTGCGGCTTTCGCCGGGAGGTGCGGGTCAGGGGCGGGTGGGGTGGGGGGCGGGGGTGATGACGGAGCCGGTGAGGCGGTCGTGCAGGCCGCGGCGGTGTTCGTCCATGATCAGCGCGGGCACTACCAGGGCGAGCAGCACACCGCGGAGCAGGGCGCGGAGCACACCGATCCGGCCGCCGTCGAACCAGGCGACGCAGCGGATCCGGGTGATGTACATGCCGGGGGTCTGGGCGAAGAGGCCGAGGAAGAAGCCGTACTCCAGGACCAGCACCAGCACCGGGGCCCAGCCGTCGCGGACCGGGTCGGCGAAGAAGTTGGACACCAGTAGGCAGAGCACCCAGTCGATGACCAGCGCGCCGAAGCGGCGGCCGAGGCTCGGCGGGGTGAAGGCGGGATCTGTGGCGGGCGGCACCGGTGTCGGGTGATGCGGGTTGGTCACAGCGGTCAAGGGTAGCCAGCGAGGTGGACCGGTCCGGATGGGCTCCCCCCGCCAAATCGGACCAAGGGTGTCAATTAGCGCGTCCCGGCTACGGCAGGTATCGTCCGAGCGGAGAACCAGAGGTGACTGAGCGGCCGGGATGACGCTCCGCGAGGGACGTAACACGGCGGAAACAGAGGAGACACCGCCGGGCAACCGCGCGGTCATAGCGTCGCCAGGAGCCCAGCCACCCCGTGGACGTGCCAGGAGGACGTGTGTTCGCCAATCCCGAGGAACTCCTGCGATACCTCAAGAACGAGGACGTGAAGTTCGTCGACGTACGTTTCTGTGACCTGCCCGGCGTGATGCAGCACTTCAACCTGCCGGTCGAGTCCTTCGACGACAGCGTCTTCACCGACGGCCTCGCGTTCGACGGCTCGTCGATCCGCGGCTTCCAGAGCATCCACGAGTCGGACATGCTCCTGCTCCCGGACGTCGCGAGCGCCTTCATCGACCCCTTCCGCGCGCAGAAGACCCTCGCGCTGAACTTCTTCGTCCACGACCCGTTCACCCGCGAGGCGTACTCCCGGGACCCGCGGAACGTGGCGAAGAAGGCCGAGGCCTACCTCGCGGCGAGCGGCATCGCCGACACCGCGTACTTCGGCGCCGAGGCGGAGTTCTACATCTTCGACTCGATCCGCCATGAGACCTCCGCGCACCAGTCGTTCTACTACATCGACTCGATCGAGGGCGCCTGGAACTCCGGCCGCGAGGAGGAGGGCGGCAACCGCGGCTACAAGACCGCGTACAAGGGCGGCTACTTCCCGGTGCCGCCGGTGGACCACTACGCCGACCTGCGTGACTCGATCGTGCGTCGCCTGGTCGACGGCGGTTTCACCGTGGAGCGCTCGCACCACGAGGTGGGCACCGCCGGCCAGTCGGAGATCAACTACCGGTTCTCCACCCTGCTGCACGCGGGTGACCAGCTCCAGCTCTTCAAGTACATCGTGAAGAACCAGGCCTGGGCCGCCGGCAAGACCGCCACCTTCATGCCGAAGCCGCTCTTCGGCGACAACGGCTCCGGCATGCACACCCACCAGAGCCTCTGGCTGAACGGCGAGCCGCTGTTCTACGACGAGACCGGCTACGCCGGCCTGTCGGACACCGCCCGCTGGTACATCGGCGGCCTGCTGCACCACGCCCCGTCGCTGCTGGCGTTCACCAACCCGACGGTCAACTCGTACCGCCGCCTGGTGCCGGGCTTCGAGGCGCCGGTCAATCTGGTCTACTCGCAGCGCAACCGGTCCGCCTGCACCCGCATCCCGGTCACCGGCAGCAACCCGAAGGCCAAGCGGGTCGAGTTCCGGGTGCCGGACCCGTCCTGCAACCCGTACCTCGCCTTCTCGGCCATGATGATGGCCGGCCTCGACGGCATCAAGAGCAAGATCGAGCCGCCGGCACCGATCGACAAGGACCTGTACGACCTGCCGCCGGAGGAGTGGGGCGACGTCAAGCAGGTGCCGGGCTCGCTGCCCGAGGTGCTCGACGCGCTCGAGGCCGACCACGACTACCTGCTCGACGGCGGCGTGTTCACGCCGGACCTCATCTCCACCTGGGTGAGCTGGAAGCGGGCCAACGAGGTCGACCCGGTGCGCCTGCGCCCGACCCCGCACGAGTTCGCCTTGTACTTCGACTGCTGAGCCGGATCAAGCCGCTGACCTGGACCAACAGGATTGCTACTGATCTTGGGTACAGGTTGGGTACAACCTCACGAACGGCGGTCATGCCCGGCTCACAGCCGGCGTGGCCGCCGTTCCGTGTTGACCGAGCGCGCCGTCAATGAGCAGCCGGGTCCGATCGAGCACGTCCGGCCACTCGTGGACGTAGGTGTTGAGCGTGACGGTCGGCGTGCTGTGGCCAAGCGAGAGTTGGACGGTCTTCACCGATGCGCCCGCGTGGATCAGCACCGTCGCGTAGTAGTGCCGCAGTCCGTGTATCCCCCACCGCGCCGGCAGGCCGACCGCTTCCCGAGCGGTCGCCCACGTCCGGGAGAAGGTCGCTGCGTTGACAGGCTCGCCACCGACACCCCGGAACAGCAAGCGTGCGGCCCGGCGGACCGGCCGGCGGCGGTCCGTGTCGTCGTCGACTTCGACCGCGTCGCACCCGTCGACCAGGTGCTGACGCAACGCCACCGCTACTACATCAGGTAGCTCGACGGTGCGGGCGCTGGTGTTCGTCTTGACCGGGCCGAGGAACGGCTGACGACCCTTGAGCACCTTGAGTTGGCGGCGGACATGAACCTCTCGCGCGTCGAAGTCGATGTCGCCCACCTCCAGGCCGAGGATCTCGCCCATGCGCAGCCCGCAACCGGCCGCGAGATAGACCGTTGCGGCCAGCCGAGCCGGTAGCAGACGCGCCAGGTCGTGCACCTGCTGCGCCGTGGGAAGGGCTCGGGTCCCCCGGCTGATCGGCGGAAGGCGGATGCCCTTGTCGCACGGGCTGGCCGAGATCAAACGGTCCCGGACCGCCATGGCGAACATCGAGCTGAGATAGGTGTAGACCACCCGCAGCGTGGTCGGAGCAAGGACCGTCGACCGGTCCCGTACCCATCCTTGGATATGGCTCGGGCGGACATCCTTGATCTGCTGCCGGCCCAGCCCCGGCAGCACGTGGAGCCGGACAGCATGCTCCACCCGGACGGTTGTGCTGTCGGTGTGGAGTTGGGCGTCTCGCCACAGCGAGGCGAGGGCCGTGACGGTGATGCGGCCCGCCCGGTCATCGATGTACTGGCCCCGGCTCAGGTCGGCGCGCACGTTGGCGTCGTGGCGGTCGGCATCCACCTTCCGCTCGAACAACTGCGTGCGCGTCTCGCCGAGGTTGTCCGTCCAGCGGCCCTCTCGACATCTCTCACTGTCAGCGGTCTCGGGTCGACCTCTTAAGGACTGGATGAGGACTGACGCAGGCCACCCGTGTGGCCATCTGGTGGTAGATCACTGCCCTACCCGGTGTTCTCACAACGCTTGCTCGGCCGGCACACAAACCGGCGGATCGGAGGACGCGGGCAGAAGCACCGAGAGCACCCGGGTGAGGGGATGGAAACCGGCGCTGTCATACATTCGGCGGGCGGAGTTCCCGTCAGCCACCGACAGGCCGACGGCCGGCAGCCCCGCCTCGCGCGCGCCCCGTAATGCGTGCGTGAGCAGTGCCCGGCCAAACCCGCGGCCCTGTGCGCGAGGCGCCACGGCGAGGTTGAGGACCCAGGCGCAGACATCGTCGGTCCACGGCACCGGTCCGGCGCACAGGACGTGGCCGGCGCTGCGCCCTTCGGGATCCATCAGGCGGGCCGACGCGGGTAGCAGCGGCGGTACCGGCTCACCGCCGTCGAACATCGCCCGAACCTGCTCGGTGTCACTGGCCTGCCACGCCCCGTCCGGATGACCCGGCCCGTACGCCGCTGCCAGACCTTCGGCCAGATCGTCGTCCCAGCCCGGGGCGCCCAGGGACCATCCGTCAGGCAACGCCACCGGCGCGGGTACGTCGGTCAGACCGTGACGCATGTCGGTCGCGGCCCTGTCCAGTTTCAGACCGCCGGCCACCAACGCGGCCGCCAAGCCGTCATCGGACGTCTCCAAACGGAAGCCCGCGAGATCACGGCGCGCCTGCGCGGCAAGCTGGCCCAAGGCCGCCCCGGGCAGCGGCCGAACCTCAGCCGCGACGCGCGTCCCCGCATCGTCACGTAGGCGCATCTGGGCGAGCGCCGTGCCGTCGTCGGTCGAGAGCAGCGATTCGGCGGGGTCTTCGGGGTGTGGATGTACCGGCATTCGCGCGAGCCTAGTAGCCCGACCTATCGGACTCCACGAAAAAGCCGGTCGGGGTCGAACTGCAAGAACAAGATGCAGGGGATCTCCTCGTTGGGCGGTCGCAGACCGTCCAGGCTCCCCTGACGGGGACAAGTGGAGCGTCTAACCAGCCGAGTCTCAATGGCGGTTGCGCGTTCTGCCGTGGCGCCGAGAGGGGGGACCTCAGGCCGCGGCGTGCGTGCGCCGCAGCAGCTCGGCGACGGTGGTGGTCGTGGACCGTCCGCGGCCTGGCGCTGACGGGCTTCGCGCCGCACCGTCAGTTTGGAAGGACGAGGATCAAGGCCCCGAGATGCCCGAAACGCCTGCTCCTGGCAGAGGAGTGGGTAGCAGCTCGTGCCCGCTCGTGCCCGTTCGGGGCTCCGGCTACTGGCACGTGGCTGGCACGCCGTCACCTAGTCGAAAAATGTCAGGGCCATGTCCGCCCCGTTCCTCGCGGTCCATCTCGTGCTGCTCCGCGGGGCGTGTGTGCGGGCGGGTCGGTGCCCACCGTGCATCGAGGGCAATCGAAACCCATACGGCCTGTACGACCCCGCTGTGAAAGCATGCACGTGTGACCCTCGTGCTCAGCGTGCACAGCCGAGACAGCATGTGGCTGGTCGTGGACCGGCGGCTGTCGTACGGCGGCCGCCGTCCGCCAGTGGATGATGCCATCAAGGTCATGGACCTCCAGACCACCGATGGCGTAGGCCTCCTCGCGTACGCGGGTCTTGGTGCCACGTCGCGCGGGACGCAGCCGTCCGACTGGATGAGCGCAGTTCTGCGAGGCCACGGAGGTCTGACCTTCGAACAGAGCCTAGGTATCCTCTCCGCTGCAGCGAATAAGGAGCTGCCGAGGCATCTGGCGTCGATGCCGGGGGGCGCTCATTTCATCATCATTCCGGCTTTCATCAGAGACATCGGGCCGAGGCTCTACAGCATCGACAACATCGTCGACCGCAAGACGCGGCGGCACTGGTACCGCTACACGAGCCATCAGCGCACGACTGAGCCGAGATCGCCAAGCCCTCGTCTTGCCGTCGGTGGAACGGGCGGGCTCTACCTTGCCCGGAAGGGGACGGGGTGGCAGCGAGCCTTGATGAGGCTCGCTAATGCGCACGACCACGGCAAGGTCTCGGACCACTTGATCGCAGACCAGCTCGCCAGGCTCAACTTTGAGGCTCACCAAGGGGTCCGCGACGGAACAGTTGGACCACGGTGCATCGTAGTTTGGCGCCGGCGGCCAGATGCTCTACGGGCGACATCAGGCGGCGGCCATCAGTTTTACACTGGCGTCCAGCGTGAATCCGACTCTGGTGCGATTCCCGCGATCTCCAATGGATTGGACGTTCAGTCCATCGTTGGAGTCTTGGTGAAGCAGCTCCACAGAAAGTTGGCTGATCATGGCTTTGGGGCCAGCCTAGCGACGACGGAGGTCGAGGTGGCGGAGCTGAATCGGCTGCTGGCTGAGCTTCCGTCCGAGCCCGACGAGAAGCTTCGGTGACGCGTCAGATGCCCATGCCTGTTTCGACTTTGCGGCTATCGGCGGCGGAGAGGACCTTGAGTGACGCTCCCAGCCGTGGCGGTCATCCAAGCAGGTTTGTGGATGGGAGTTCTGGGTGGTGCGGATCTCCTCGTCGGGCAGTCGCCAGACCGTCCAGCCTCCCCGGATGGCAACAAGGTGGAGCGCCCTACCGGCCGAGTCTCAATGGCGTTTGTCAAGCGTCGGCGTCAACCGGCCGAGGTCGGTCGAAGCTGAGGTCGGCACCATGGCTGACCAGGTTTTGTGTGGTGGCGTGTGCGAGACTCGAACCCGCGACTGAGGGATTATGAGATCAAAATGCCTGCCCCGCCGACCTGGGCACATGAGGCTCTAGCAGCGGAAACATCTCTCGACGTTTCACACCACTCCCCCGCCGTCCGTCGACCTCTTGCGGACTGGATGCGGACTGCCGCGTCTCTGAGCGGTCGTGATCCAATACGCGGCCATGGGGCTGGATGAGTGCCTGTCCGAGCTGCTGGTCCAGCTCGGGGATCGCGGCCTGGTCGCCATCGTCAAGATGGACGGCGAACGCGAACGGGGTCGCTGGACGGTGCTGGTGTCGGGCAAGCCGCTGGGCGGGGAACTCGTGCGGTGGGACGGCGACGACTTGGACGCCGGGCTGTCGCGGGTGGTGGCCAAGCTTCAGGAGCGGGTTCCGGGACTACTCAACTGAGTTGCGGCCTGGGGCGTACCGCCACACGGTTTAGGAAGTGTGGACACGGGCGGAAGCCGCTCGGCAATCACCTGGCTTAAGCTGCGTCGCCATGCTGGCCGCCACGCCCGGGAGCTGACCGCAGTTGACCGTCGTCGCCCACCCCATCGGGCACGCAACGGGCACGTGGGCCGGTTCCAGGTCGTTCCGCTCGGCTGACCAGCCCGGCACAACCGCCGCAGGCTGGTCGCACCCATGCGGCTACCAGTACGTCAGGCGGAACACGTCTCGGGCAACCAGGCCGCCCGGCGGCCGGAGCGGGTCGTAGCCGTCGCCGAAGTACCCCGCTCGTTGATGGGAGCGGAGAACGAGACGATGGCCGGCGAACACGAGGATGACATCAACCGCAGCCATCGTCGCCGCCCCCTGTGGGGACATCAGCCGCACACCCGCCGCCCGGAACGGCAACGGAAAAACAGCCAAGAGGATCGCCAAACGGTAGAGCCAGATGCCCGCACGGTAGGTGAAAAGCCGCCGGCACGCCTCGAACTCGCTGCTGTCGATTGACACCGCGTCAGGTTAGTCCGTGCTCGGCTCTCATCGCTGGCCCTGCCGTCGCCGCTGTCCATGTCGGTATCCCTCGGTCCGGAGCCATTGCTGTCACTGGGACTGGTTGAGGAGTCAGGCGAACTCCCGCGCCGGCATCGGTCACAGGGCAGGATGAGGGTCTACAGCAAGAACTGCTCTCGACATCTCGCACGGCTTCCCGCCGTCCATCGACCTTCTGCGGACCAGATGCGGACCGCTGCCCTGTTGACGCCGTGAAGCTCATGGCAGCTTCGGCAGCACATCCTCATGCGGCCAGACGTCAGCGAGCACCTTGGCCAGACCTGGGTCAGAACTGTGCGTGCAGTACGGCGTCTGCTCCGGGTCACGCACCTCCAGCTCGACCGCGGCAGCGAGCAGGCCCCAAACCGGGAGGGCGTTCGCGAGCCAACCCTGGAGCCGTAGGTCCTGATACTCCGGCTCTGACCACACCGCGGCCGCGCGCTGGAGGTCAGCGGGATCAAGGGCGATCCACACCCCGAACGTGGCGTTGAAGCCACCGGTCAGCTGCACGGGAAGCAGTGCCCGCACGAAGGCACCCACCCCGGGGACCTGCATCATCACCGAAGCGTCCGGGGTCGCATGACTCAGCCAGGCACCACTTGCCCGGTGCTGCCTGGGCGTGTCAAGGACAGGATCAGGCAGCCGGAACCGGGCTTGCCGGTTATGGAGATCCGTTGGCTGCCCGCAGCAGAAACACAGCTCGGTGGTGTGCCGCATCTCCTCTGCGGGTTCGGCGTAAACCGGGACAGCGCGCTTGCGGAACCGGTCAAGGAAGTTGCCCACAACGTCCCTCCCCCTCTTGTGGGCGCGCAGCGTACCAACCGCAGGGAGCGAGATCTCCTCGTCGGGCAGTCGCCAGACCTTCCAGCTTCCCCGGACGGGGACAAGGTGGAGCGCCCTACCGGACGAACGACCTTGGCCCCGTCCGGGGAAGCTGGTAGCCCTCGTGGTGCACGTCGAGGAGATCCCGGCAGATCTCTGAGGAGGGCCGGGGTTCGGGGCGGAGCCCCGAGGTCTTCAGGGTCCTGGTCGTCCGTCAACGTGGCCGGCCGGCCCGGCCGATGCCGGCCGGAGGTCGCCAGCAGGCCGGGGCCGGGCCGGCGCGGCCCGCTTGCGGGCCGCCTTGATCCTAAAGAGGGGAATTCGGCAGTGCGCGGGCCTCAGCGGTTGTCCTCCGTCGACTGATGTGCGACACGCGTCTGCCAACTGACCTGCGACATGCGCGCGGATCGCGCAGTGAGCGGGCGGCGGACCAGACGAAGCGCGATACGAACCGGTGTAAGCAGCAGTTGACGGCGATCCGCTGCCGGGTGAACAGGCGGCGCTGCAGGACTACTGTTGCTCCGCATGACCCACGTCGAGATCGAGATCACGGCGGAGCTGGTCCGGGACCTGGTACGCGACCAGCACCCCGACCTCGCTGATCACCCGGTACGTCTGGGCGCGCGTGGATGGGACAACCAACTGTGGCGGCTCGGCGACGACCTCGCCGTCCGGCTTCCCTGGGCGACCAGGGACTCGGACGCACTGCTGCGCAAAGAGCGCACCTGGGTGCCCATGCTGGCCCCGCACCTTCCGCTGCCGATCCCCGTCCCGCAGCGATTCGGCGAGCCCTCCGAACGGTTCCCTCGGCCATGGCTCATCACCACCTGGGTTCCGGGCACACCGGCAGACCGCACCCCTGTCACGCGCGCAGCGGACGCGGCCGAGTCCTTGGCCGCTTTCCTGACGGCTTTTCACCAACCTGCCCCCGACGGCGCGCCCGCCGGCCGGGACCGCGGCGGCCCGCTGGCCGACCGAGCAGAAGGGGTCGCCAAGGGACTCGCCTCCGCTGCCGAGCGAGGGCTGATCCGTGACCTGGACGCCGTCAACGCCGTCTGGCGCGACGCGGTCACCGCGCCTGAATGGACTGGTCCGGCACTGTGGATCCATGCTGACCTGCACCCGGCCAACGTCCTCACTGCCGACGGGTCCTTCTGCGGCGTGATCGACTTCGGTGACCTCTGCGCCGGTGACCCGGCATGTGACCTCGCCGCCGCGTGGATCCTGCTACCGGATGGCGCCATCGACCGCTTCCACACGGCCTACCAGCCAACCCTGGACACCGCGACCCTGCGACGCGCTCGCGGCTGGGCGGTGTGGCGCGCCCTCGGCTGCATTTTCATCGGCAACGACGGCGGCCCCGGCGGCAAACCCACCTGGGGCCCGCCCGCCAACGCCTCCCTGCAACGCCTCATCGCCACCATCCGCTGACCCGGCGATCGCCACTGCGTCCGACAGGCGGCGTGATCAACCATCCGCACATCGGCAGATCAGGATGCCGAGCGGTAGCGGCCGCCGTCACGCTCCGCCACGCGCGGATCGCGGCAGATCCGGATGTTCACAGTCCCTCGACTGCGGGTGGGCCGCTCTTGAGGTGTACGAGCGCAGTCCATTCGCGGGCTATCGCGGACGAGGGGTCGAGGCCCCCGTCTGATCGTGCGCAGAACGGCAGCCACTGCCAATCTTCGGCTCCCGGACAGGCCAGGGGGATCCAGCGGATGAGCAAGTCCTCGAACGAGGTAGCCATGGTCCGGCCGTGGCCTTCACCGTCGTCGTGGCTGAGGTAGACCACTCGGCCGTGCTCGTCCTCGTCCAAGTCCAGCGCGAGGTAGTCGCCGTTGCCGACCTCCATGAATGGCAGCTTGTGATGCCAGACCCTGTCGTAGGGGTCACTCGGGTCCGGGAACACGTCGTCAACCCATCCTCGGACTGCCGTTATCAAATCGGGCAGACCGTTGAGTGACCAACGTAGGTTTCCGGAGAAGATCTCGCGGAACGGATCAGGGAAGGTGTGCCCGGTGGGCGCGAACCAGGCGAACTCCACCCGGCTGGCGACGGCCGTCAGGCAGTGCCGCAACGACGTCGGCAGCTTGCACCCCAGTTGGCCCTCTACCGCATCGACCTCGCCTGGCGAAGCGGGCGAATCGACCACCAGTGGTCGGGTGTCGAAGCCCTGCGCCGCGAGAGAATCCACGATCTCCGAGAGCCGGCCGACTGCCTCCGTCGCGTTCACGAGCGAAGTGTGCCACTGTTGCCGATCCCGACACCGGGTCCCCGGACCAGCGCGCGGCTTGCGGCAGAAGCGGACGTTCATGTCGGCGTTCTCAGGCTGCGGGGTGGAAGTCGTCGAGGCTTGCGCGGTACCACGAGCCATTGATCAGGACGTGCAGCTCTGGACCGCGGCAGGTCCAGCGCGCGTTCCGTATCTCCATACCGTCGGGCAGAACCAGGCGGGATTGCCCGCCGGCCACCTGTACACCCTCGGCATCGATGCGTACAGGCGTGACGAGGTCGTAGTCAGCCCCATAGCCTCCGATCAGCGCCGCCCGCTCACCGTCGACGAGCACTGCCACGACTCCGCCCTTCGGCGCCCTTCCGTGGTCAACGCCGCGCCTACCGCGCGCACTCACGAGGTGATGAGCGTTGTACACAAGCGCGTAGGCGGTCTCCCCCTGGACGTTCAGTGCTTCGCAATCGTCAATGCGAGGCAGGTCGGCGTTGAATGGGTAGCACCATCGGGGCTGCAGGTCGGAGTCAAAGCGGACCAGACCGTGCCCGCCGAGGCCTCGGCCAGACGCCGCAGCCTCGTCGAAGTAGCCGACCCAGATGTCGCCGCTCGCTGTGGCCAGGACATGCTCCACGGCATCGCCGAGATTCCCGCCGCCTTCCCAGCCACCGGCGCTGTTCCACACCTCCGCACTCTCGGCCGTACCCCTGGTGCGGGCATCAACGAGTAAGACTCGGCCATCCGGAAGAGGCTGGATGAAGTCGGCCCGACGCGCTCCGCCCAGGATTACCGCGTCGTGGTCCTCAGCCCCGACTCCATGGCGAGTCAACAGGCGCGCACGGGCAGCGTGGTGATCCCACAGCGCGATTGCCTGACCATCGGCCCCGATACCAACCGCACGCGGCTCGCGATGCCAGCAGTGGTCGGTCGATGACGGGCTTAGGTACGCATGGTGGCGCAACGCGATCATGGGCAAGCCGACCACCTCCTGGCGTCGACTCAACTGCTTAAGGTGCGACTGGCGCTGGCGCTCGTTCACGCTGCCATGGTCCCTTACCGTCAACCGACCGAACGCTCTTGACCGCATCCGCTCCTCGGCAAAGTCGCGCGGCCAGCGGCAGATCCGGATACCTGGCCAAGGCTGAGATCGCTTTTCTCAGCGTCGTCCGCTTGTCGAGGTTCACCGATCATGGTTGAAGGAACATCTGGCCCTAGTACTGGAGCCGGGGATCTTGACCATGGCTGAGCTGCGGTGTGATGGGGTGTGGGAACGAGGGCAGCCACCGTCGATCATGGGCGGTTGTGTGGACTGACCATGATGCAGCGGTGGCTGCCGGATACAGGGTAGACGCTCAGCGGTGGCGGGGGTTGTTCGACGACCTGATGCTGACGGTCGGGCAACGTTTCCGCAGGCCGGAGCCTCGTCGCCGGGTGCGTGACTTCGTGCGGGGCCTGCTCGCGCCGTTACCGTCCAAGAATTGCTGGACGATCGCCGAGCATGCCGGAGACATGGGCCCGGACGGGATGCAGGACCTGTTGACCCGGGTGAAGTGGGACGATGCCGCGGTCCGCGCTGATGTCCGCGAGTTCGTCGGCGAGCACCTCGGTGATGCCGAGGCGGTGCTGGTCATCGACGAGACGGGGGATCTGAAGAAGGGCCGGCACACCGTCGGCGTCCAGCGGCAGTATTCGGGCACGGCCGGGAAAATCGAGAACTGTCAGCTCGCCGTGCACCTCGTCTACGCCACCGAGGCTGGGCACGCGATGCTCGACACGGCGCTCTACCTGCCGAAATCCTGGTGCGACGACGCCGAGCGCCGCGCCGAGGCCGGTGTCCCTGAGCAGGTGCGGTTCGCGACCAAGCCGCAGTTGGCGTCCCGGATGATCGAGACAGCGGTCACCGCCGGGCTACCCTGCCGATGGGTGGCCGGCGACGAGGCCTACGGCAACGATCCGCGCCTGGCCGCCCAACTCCGTCAGCTGCGACTGGGCTACGTCCTGGCCGTGGCCTGTTCGCATCAGGTGATCACCGGCGTCGGCGTCTACCGCGTCGACGCGCTCGCCGCCGGCCTTCCTACCACCGCCTGGCAGCGCGTGTCCGCCGGCCGGGGCGCGAAAGGCTATCGCTACTACGACTGGTCCTTCACCGCCCTGCCGCACGCCGCCGACGGCCACGGCGGACACCACTGGCTGCTGATCCGCCGCAACCGCCGCAACGGTGAGCTGGCCTTCTACCGCTGCTGGTCACCCGAACCCGTCCCGCTACGCACCCTCGTCCTGGTGGCCGGCCGCCGCTGGAAGATCGAAGAATCATTCCAAGCTGCGAAGACCGGACTCGGCCTCGACCAGCACCAACACCGCCGCTGGACGTCCTGGCACCGCTGGACCACCCTGACGATCCTCGCCCACGCCTTCCTCGCCGCCGCGACAGCCCACCGCCGCCACCCCGAACCCGCCGGGCTGATCCCGCTGACCGTCAACGAGCTACGCCACCTGTTCAACATCCTGATCATCGAACCCACCCGCCGACACCGCGACCCACTGCTCTGGTCAATCCGCCGACGCCGACACCAAGCACAAGCCATGAACAGCCACTACGCCCGACAAGCCCTCACCGAGCCGTGATCACAATCCCCGGCTGGAGTACTAGTGCATGATCGGATCATGCGTTCTCCACGTGCCGTGCTCGAGGACACCGACTGGGACAGCCTGGAACACGCCTACGACTCGGCCTCCGATACCCCGGTCCAACTGGTGCGGTTACTCAGCGAAGATGCGGCGCTGTGCGGTGAGGTGCTTGCCTACCTTGACGCTGCGGTCCTGCATCAGGGCACGATCTACTCCGCTACGGCACCGGCCGCCCTGTTCGTGGCGGGGATCCTCGATGACCCGCGCACCCTCGTGTTGTGCGAAAGCGCCCTACCGTGGGACGAGCGCGAGCGCCTTTTGCGGGCCGCGCTGCTGGAATGGCTGGGAAGCGTTGCCGAGTCCGCCGCCTACGGCGAACTGGAACCGGACGAAGACGACGACGAAGACGACGATTGGGATGCCCGGGCGGTCGACGCGTGTCGAGCCATCCGCCCCGACCTATACGCACGCGTCGCGCCATTCCTGGACGACGCGGATTCTTCGGTGCGCCGGGCCGCGGTTGGCGCGGCGACCCACCTGCTGCTGGCGCCTGAACTGGCCGAGCGGCGGGTCGAGTAAGCCGACCGCCTGCTGCGGTCAGTGCGGGATTCGACAGCGGTGGACGTGCGGGTGTCGCGCTGACAGGGATCGACGCACACAAGTCTCCCAACGTGCTGACGTCCGGATGCCCCAGCGCCCTGCCCTGCGGCGTGAGAGCGCGGCGTAGATGCTCAATACTGCGAAGGGTGACATGGCGTCGTCGGCAGCGCTGGTATGGAGACTGCCCGCAGTGCGGGCACGATTGGCGCGAGCACATCGCGCCGGATCCGTGCTCCGAATGCCGATACGAGATCGAGCACAACGACGCCGACACCCCGACGTCACCATGCACTGCGGCGGCGGCGTCGCCACCGAGGCGCTCAGGCGAGCCTACGCGTTGACGGCCGGCAGGTAACGCAGTCGGGTAGGCGGGACGCATTGCTGCGTCCCGCCCCCCTCAGAACCGTGCGTGCCACTCGTCGCGGCACACGGCTCAAGCAAGCCGCTTGGGCGATTTCAGGTGTGCTTCTGCAGGTTCCTGACCCTGGGCCAGTCGCCTTCCTTCGTCGCCTTGAAGATCCTGCCCCGTAGCCGCCGTACGTTCTCCTCGTGGCGCCGCCAGGCGACGGTGTTCCACTGTGGAGATACGTCCTCAGGTCCGTTCACTCCGAGGGCCGCCATCGCAACATCGAAAGCTAAAGCCGTCATCGCGTCTAACTTGTCCTTCGGTTCGGGTGGTTGCGGTGCGTCGTCGTCAAAGGCTCACCCGCCACACGTCAGCCTGCTTTCGCAGCCGGGCACAAGGTCCGGTATCCGGCCGGTTATACGACAACGACCGGTAGGAGGACCGGTCTAAACGTTCCCGCTTTCCCGTTGCCTTTCAGCCTGCCGGCGTTCGCTTCTTGGGCGTCCTGTTCCCGCCACGGAGTTGGGCTCTCCTCACGGTCGGCTTACCACGACATCCGAGGACGTCGTGGACCGTGCCGGGGTTTCCACGTTCCACACGCGTGAGACACGGCCGGGTCGGGTGCCCTCTTGACCCCGGAGGCGACGGTATCCACACGACCGTAGATGAGTCCTCGGTCGTCGTCTGCCGACTCTCAGCGGCTAGCCTCTTTATCTCCCCGGCACCACATGTCCGACCCGGGGAATTGCCGTGACGAGGCATCAACGAGGGTTCACCATATTCACCCTTTCGGCCTTCCCCTCACCTGTGACTCCCAGTCGGTGCGGGAGTCCTTGGGCTTTCCCCTGAGCTTCGCACCCAGCCATTACTAGCCACGCACGTCAGGGCGGGGACCGGTCTCGGACACTGACCGGGAGCTACGTCTCGGGCATCTACACCCGACCTCCAATCGACGTACTCACTCAACACGTGCGACCTCGTGTCGCACCTCAATTCGGCAGAAGCGGATGTTGCCGCATCCGCGTCTTCGGCCAGAGGTTCACAGTCGGTAGCCAGCGGATCGGGGACCGCGTAACCCATCAAGCGGAGTCAAGGTGTAACGCATCAACCGGAGTACGACATTGCCGCCGGTTCGGTGTCGAGTCTCAGGACGTCCGTGACAGCTCAGTCTCCGGACGTGGGTGACGCGTCGGGCTAGACGATCAAGTTCAGCCAGCTCTGGTAGTGGCTTCCAAATGGTTCGGTGCCGTCAGTCAGGCTGAGGGTCAGGTGGCGTGCTGTGTCTGTTGCCTCGGCGACCATCTGGTGGGGGTAGCCGTAGGCCGTGGTGTTCGCGGCGAACTCCTCCTCGTCGAGGAGTTCGGTTCGTCGGTCTGCGCGAGTCCGCAGGACGTCGAGATCGAGGTCGACCATGGCGATCTCGCCGGCATGTGACCAGCGCGGTGGGGTCGTGACGTCGCAGTAGACGTCCCACGGGCTGGGTTCGGCAAAGAAAATGGCGATCCACCAGAGGCCGGGCGGGATGAGCCGGACGGTCGCGTGCTTGGTGATGTAGTCGTGTCCTGCAGTACCCGAGTGCACGGTCGTGCCGGCGCGGGCACCAAGCCAGATGCCGTACTGGTCCTCGCCGAGGCGTTGCATTGTGATGCGTCGGTGCAGGCTGCCGTTGTACTTGCGGAACACCACGTCGACATCCATGGAGATCAGGCTAGCTGGAGTGTCACCGAGGTCCTGATACCGATCTGTCACGCAGGTCCCGAGACCGGACATTGCCGCCGGTTCGGCCCGGTGAGAACTTTCCATACGTCTTCAAGGCGGGCCGCAAGCGGCCCGCTGCGCGCCGCTCGGGGCACGCCGCGCCTTGCCGCTTCGCTCCCGGCGCGGCGACCCCGGCTGCGCGCGACCACCGCGGGCATGACGAAGCCCGGCACCGCCGAGGTTCAGCGATCACCGGGCTTCCGGTCAGCATGTCGAGGACTACGGCGGCAAGCCGCCCTGCCGCTCCGGCGGGCCGGGCAAGGACCACGCCAAACGGGGCCGGCTCGACCGGGCGGTGCCGGCGGCGTGCCGCTCCCGCCGGTCGTGGCCGCGCCGGTTCGTGCCCGCAGGTGCGATGCCTCCGGCGGGCAGGGCCTCCGGCCCTACGACCCGGGGATGGCCTCCGGCGGCCGGGGCTACTCGCCCCGGACCCTCGGCGACTCTGGGATGCCCCGGCCAGGACCGGATACCCGTCGCACACCGGAGGCCACCAGACCGCGCCGACCTGGTCCAGGTCGTTCGTCCAGTGGGCGCTCCACCTGGACCAGGTCGGCGCGGCCCGGCAGGGCGGAGCCTGCGCGACGGGATGCCGCACCCGCCCACTTCCGAGCCACCCGCACCCAACACGATTCCATGATCGTTAGGCACACGACGGGTACAAAGGCCACCAGGAAACACCGGATAGCGATGGCAGTTGATGTATGGCGTACGATCTGCTCAGCGGCTTGATCGACACCACTCCCCCAGGTCAGCCGCAACGGGCGGTTAGTTCGCCATGTACTTCGACTGCTGACCTGCTCCACCAGCACCGGCCGGGCCGGCTCCGCGTTCGCGGGGCCGGCCCGGCCTGTATCGCAGCACGCCCCGATCAGGTCTTTCGGGCGTGCCGGGCCAGCGCCACCCGGACCGCCCACACCCCGAGCGCCAGCACCAGGGCGGTCATGGCGATCGCGCCCGGCGCCTTGGTGAACCGGGCCAGGTTGGTGCCGTCCGGCAGGGCGAGGAAGGAGACCACCGCGCAGGGCAGCACGAACCAGGCCGTCCGCGCCACCGGAACCGTGGCCGCCGCCAGCACGGCCAGCGGCCAGGTGGCGTACCAGGGGTGGAAGACCGGGGCGAGCAGGGCGGTGGCGGCCAGCGCCAGGCCCGCCCCGGTCAGGGCCACCCGGGGTCGGGCGGCCGCCAGCCGGGCCGCCCGCTGCCGCACGTCGCTCAGCCGGCGCAGCGCCGACCAGGCCCACCACCAGAGCACGACGATCAGCACCGCCAGCACCAGCAGCGCGACCAGCCGGGCCACCGGCACGGCGTGCGGCTCCCGGCCGACCAGCGCCCCGGCGTAGTCGACGACGAAGCCCACGGCGGTCGGCGGCGAGGTCCACTGCTCCGAGTCGCCGCTGCGGGCCAGGCCACCCACCCAGCCGAAGCCGAGCCCGGTGACCAGGGACGTGCCCAGCAGCGCGACCGCCACTCCCCCCGC
Organism: Micromonospora sp. RTP1Z1; assembly: GCF_033804685.1. Classification (NCBI taxonomy): domain Bacteria; kingdom Bacillati; phylum Actinomycetota; class Actinomycetes; order Micromonosporales; family Micromonosporaceae; genus Micromonospora; species Micromonospora sp. RTP1Z1. The sequence goes on along the minus strand of NZ_JAPFQV010000068.1, from coordinate 18,285 downwards.
CAGCCAGGCCGCGTCCCGCAGCAGCGCGCGCGGCGTGTAGCGGCCCAGCACCGCGGCGAGCGCCGCGAACGGGAACACCACCACCGCGACCGCCTTCACCGCCACCGCCAGCCCCAGCAGCACCCCGGCCACCACCAGCGCCCGCGGCTTGCCGGGCCGGCGGACCAGCACCAGCAGGCCGAGCAGCAGCAGGCCGAGCAGCAGTGCGTCGTTGTGCGCGCCGGCGACCAGGTGCACCCCGACCAGCGGGCAGGCCAGCGCCAGCCAGGCCGCCCGCCCGGTCGGCACGCCGACGGCCCGGGCCAGCCCGGGCAGGCAGAGCGCGGCCAGCAGCACCCCCGCCAGCGCGAGGACCCGCAGCAGCACGATCGCCCCCACCAGCCCGCCGCCGAGCGCCACCGCCAGCCCGGCCAGCAGGACGAAGAACGGCCCGTACGGCGCCGGGGTGTCCCGCCAGATCGGCGACACCGCCTCCGTCCACGGGCAGCCGGCCGTCGCCACCCCGACCCGGTACGGATCGGCGCCGTGCGCCCACGACCAGCCCTGGCAGACGTACGAGTAGACGTCGCGGCTGCCCACCGGCGGGGCGGCCAGCAGCGGCAGCAGCCAGAGCCCGGCGGTCAGGTAGGCCCACCGGGTCGACGGCACCCCCCGCCGCAGCGCCCACCAGGCGCCGACCAGCAGGACCGTGCCGACCAGCCAGCAGCCGAGGACCAGCGGCCCGTGCGGGCCGCGCCAGATGCCGACCGGGGTGGTGGCGGGCGCGTCGGGCAGCGCCCCGCCCAGCCAGCCGGCAACGGCCAGCAGGGTCGCCCCGGCCAGTCCGGCGTACCGCGCGGTCCGGGCCCGTCCGGGCCGCTCGGACACGTCGAGCGCTCCGCCGGGATCGGTCACCGGCACCTCTCCTCAGTCGGCGGGGGCCGGCTGGCGGGCCGCCCGAGCCGACCGTACCAACCGGACGACCACCACGATCACCAACAGCGTCATCAGGGGCGCCCCGGGCATCTTGGTGAACCGGGGCAGGCCGGTGCCGTCCGCCAGGACCAGGAACGACGACACCAGCGCGACGACCGTGAACCAGCCGGTGCGCCTGGCAGTCGCGGCGAGCACCGCCAGCGGCCACATCCAGTACCAGGGGTGGAAGAGCGGGGAGAGCGCCACCGTGGCGGCCAGCGCCAGGCCGGCGTGCCAGAGCGGGTCCCGGTGGCGGGCCCGCCACCAGAGCCACACCAGCAACACGACGAGCACCAGCACCCCGATCGCCCGGGTCACCGGCAGCGCGTCGACGTGCGCGCCGAAGGGCGCCGCGAGGTAGCCGATGGTCTGCCCGACCGCGGTCGACGGCGAGGTCCAGGCGATGACCAGGTTGCCCTGCTGCAGGCCGGTGATCCAGCCGAAGTCCAGCCCGGCTGCGAGGGTCACCCCGACCACCGCGGCCACCGCCGCCCCGACCACCCACGCACCGTCGCGGAGCAGCGCGCGGAACCGGTACGGCCCGGCGATCGCGGCCAGCGCGGCGAAGGGCACCACGACCAGCGCGGTGACCTTGAGCCCGGCGGCCAGCCCCAGCAGCAGCCCGCCGGCCAGCAGCGGCAGCGGACGACCCGGCCGGGAGGCCACCACGGCCAGCCCGGCGATGAGCAGGCCCACCATCAGCGCGTCGTTGTGCGCGCCGGAGATCAGGTGCACCGGCACCAGCGGGCAGGCCAGCGCCAGCCAGAGCGCCCGCTGCGGCGGCACCCCGCAGCGGCGGGCCAGCACCGGCAGGCACCACGCGGTCAGCGCCACCCCGGCCACCGCGGCCAGCCGGAAGAGCACGATGCTGCCGACCAGCGACCCGGTCGCCGTGACGACCGCCCCGGCGAGCACCACGAAGAGCGGCCCGTACGGTGCCGCCGTGTCCCGCCAGATGTACGAGATGGTGTCCAGCCACGGGCAGGGCAGGGCGGACACACCCTGTTCGTACGGGTTGATCCCGCCGGCGTAGCTGGCCCCCTGGCAGGCGTACGCGTACACGTCCCGGCTTCCCAGCGGCGGGCTGACCAGCATCGGCAGCAGCCAGAGCGCGATCGTGACCAGCACCCAGCGGGTCGACGGCACCCGGTTGCGCAGCGACCACCAGGCCCAGGCCATCAGCCCGGTGCCGACCAGCCAGAGCGCGATGATCAGCGGCCCGTTCCGGCCCTGCCAGATGCTGACCGGGGTGGGTCGCAGTTCTCCGTGGGGCAGCGCGCCGCCCAGGAAGGCGGCCACGGCGAGCAGCACCGAGCCCGCCAGGCCGGTCCAGCGCGAGAGGTGGTGAGGCACGCGGGACATGCTGCCAGTACGGTGGTCGCGGTCAGGAGGTGGGCATGCGGGGCAGTCGGGTGGTGGCGGTGTCCGCCGCGTCCGCGCTCGCCCTCGGCGTGCTGTACCTGGCCCTGCCGGCGACGGGCTCGGACCTGTCCGCCCAGGTGGCCCGCGCCGACTTCTTCGCCGCCCACGGGGCGGCCCCGGTGGACCTGCGCTGGTACGGCGGCGTCCACCCGTGGGGCTACAGCCTGGTCTCGCCGCCGCTGATGGCGCTGCTCGGGGTACGCCTCACCGGCGCGCTCGCGCTGCTCGCCGCATCGACCGCGTTCGCCGCCCTGCTGGTGCGCGCCGGGGTGCCCCGGCCCCTGCTCGGCAGCCTGGTCGGGGTGCTCACCATCGCCGGCAACCTGGTCTCCGGCCGGGTGACGTACGCCCTCGGGGTGGCCTTCGGGCTGGCCGCGCTGCTCGCCCTGACCCTGCCGGCGCACGCCCCGCCGGGGCGCCGCTGGCCGCGCCCCGCGCTGGTCGCGGCCGGCGCCCTGCTGGCGTCGGCGACCAGCCCGGTGGCCGGGCTCTTCGTCGGCCTTGCCGGCGTCGCGCTGCTGCTCACCCGCCGGTACGCCGACGGCCTGCTGCTCGGCGCCGCCGCCGCGCTGCCGCTGGGGGTGACCGGGCTGCTCTTCGGCGAGGGCGGCTGGATGAACATCAGCCGCTCCGAAACCCTGCGCGCGCTGGTGACCAGCCTGCTGGTGGCCGCCCTGGTGGCGTACCGGCCGGTCCGGGTGGGGGCGCTGCTGTCGGCGGCCGGGGTGCTGGCCGCGGCGCTGGTGCACACCCCGGTCGGGCTGAACGCCACCCGCCTGGTGGTGATGTTCGCGCTGCCGTTGCTGGCCGCCGCCGCCCGCCTGCCGGGGTGGGCCGGCGGCAGGGACGCGTCGGGGACCGTGGGCGGCCGACCGAAGGCCACCGGACGGCACGGTCGCCTGGTCGGCGCGCTTGCCCTGGCGGCGCTGCTGGGTCTGGGGTGCTGGTGGCAGCCACCCGTCGTCGCGGCCGACCTGCGCAGCGCGGGCGACCCGACCAGCGACCAGAGGTTCTTCGACCCGCTCCGGACGGAGCTGAGCCGGCGCGGGCTGACCGGCCGGGTCGAGGTGCCTCCGACCCGGAACTACTGGGAGGCCGCGCACCTCGGCGAGGTGCCGCTGGCGCGGGGCTGGCTGCGGCAGGCCGACATCGCCCGCAACCCGCTGTTCTTCACCACCGTGCCGGGCGCCGGCGGCACCGGCGTGCCGCTGACCGCGCAGAGCTACCGCGCCTGGTTGGCCGAGAACGCGGTGCAGTACGTCGCGGTGCCGGACACCGAGCTCTCCTGGGTGGGCCGGGCCGAGGCCGAACTGGTCGTCGCCGGCCTGCCGTACCTCACCGAGGTCTGGTCGGACCGGCACTGGCGGCTCTACGCCGTCACCGACCCGACCCCGCTGGTGGGCGCCCCCGGTGAGCTGCTCCGCCAGGACGGCGCGTCGGTCACCTTCCGCACCTCGGCGGCGGGCACCGTGCCGGTCCGGGTACGGCACGACCGCTGGCTGGCCGTCTCCGGCGGCGCGACGACCGCCGCCGACGGCGAGTGGACGGCGGTGACAGTGCCGCGCGCGGGCACGTACACCCTGGGCGGCTGAGCCGCCGCATGGCCAGGCCGTACATCTCCTTCACGCCCTATGAAGCTGATGTCATGAATGAATCACCGAGCGGACCTGGCCTGCGGGCGAAGCGACGCCCCCGGGGGGGCGAACCGAAGGCAATCCGCGACCCGGGCGAGACGGGCGACACCGGACGGTGAATCGTTTGCGTCATCAGCTCCATAGCGTCCGACCATCAGCCACCCGCCCAGGCGAACCGCGGCCAGCGGTGCCCCGCCACGTGCACGACCGCCCGGGCGAACGGAGCGGGCGGACGGATCGGATGAATGGGCTTGCGAGCTGGGCGAAACCGCGCCGGAGAACAGCGGGCCAGGCCGAAGCCGGTCAGGCCGTGGCGGGCCAGTGGCGGGGCGGTCAGGCGGGGGCGTCGAGCACGCGTTCCATCGCCGCCCGGGAGCGGCGGCCGGTGCGCAGGTACTCGTCGAGGAACTCGCCGGGGTCGTCCCGGCCGAGCAGCCGCGCCACGCCGGCCAGCTCCACCCCGTGCCGGGGCAACTGGTCGCCGACTCGACCACGGACCAGCATGAGCGCGTCACGGACCTGCGCCGCGAGCGTCCAGCCGGCGGACATCGCCGCCGCGTCGTCCGGGTCGACCAGGCCGGCGTCCCGGGCCGCGGCGAGCGCGTCGAGGGTACGCGTGCCGCGCAGCACCGGCACCCGGCCCGCGTTGCGGAGCTGGAGCAGCTGCACCGCCCACTCGACGTCGGCCAGACCGCCGCGGCCCAGCTTGGTGTGGGTGGCCGGGTCGGCGCCCCGGGGCAGCCGCTCGTTCTCCACCCGGGCCTTGATCCGGCGGATCTCCACCACCTGCTCGCGGGTCAGCCCGTCGGCCGGGTAGCGGACCGGGTCGACCATCGCCTCGAACTCGGCGCCCAGGTCGGCGTCGCCGCAGACGAACCGGGCGCGCAGCAGCGCCTGCGCCTCCCACACCTTCGACCAGCGCGCGTAGTACTGCGCGTACGCGGCGAGGCTGCGGACCAGCGGGCCCTGTCGCCCCTCCGGGCGCAGGTCGGCGTCCACCCCGAGGGGCGGGTCGGGGGCGGGCACGCCGAGCAGCCGGCGCAGCTCCTCGGCGATGGCGTGCGCGGTGGCGCTGGCCCCGCTCTCGCTCGCCCCGGCCGGCGGGTCGTAGACGAAGAGCACGTCGGCGTCGGAGAGGTAGTTGGACTCGTACCCGCCCAGCCGGCCCATCCCGATCACCGCGAAGCGCAGCCCGGGCAGCGCCGGCTGGGTGGCCCGGGCGGTCCGCAGCGCGGCGGCCAGGGTGGCGTCCGTGACGTCGGACAGGGCGGCGCCGACCGCGCCGACGTCGGCGAGCGTGGGCACGCGCTCGGCCCGTACGCCGGGGTCGGTGGGACGCGGGGTGAGCGGGGCGAGCGCCCCGGCCCGGCTGAGCACGTCGGCGCAGGCCAGCCGGACCAGTTCACGGCGGCGCAGCGCGCGGACCGCGCGGGTGGCCTGCTCCGGGTCGGCGTGCCGGGCCGCCGCCGCCGCGAAGCCCTCGCAGAGCACCCCGCGCGGGCGCGGGGTCAGCTCGCTGTCCTCGGCCAGCAGCCGCAGCGCCTCCGGCTCCCGGGCCAGCAGGTCGGCGGCGTACCGGGAGGACGACAGCACCCGGGCCAGCCGGCGGGCCACCGGACCCTCGTCGCGCAGCAGCCGCAGGTACCAGGGGGTGCTGCCGAGCTTGTCGGAGACCTGCCGGTAGTTGAGCAGCCCCCGGTCCGGCTCCGGCGCGTCGGCGAACTCGCTGAGCAGCACCGGCAGCAGGGTGCGTTGGATCGCGGCGGTCCGGCTCACCCCGCCGGTGAGGGCCTGGAGGTGACGCAGCGCCCCGACCGGGTCCGCGAAGCCGAGGATCTCCAACCGGTGCCGGGCCGCCTCCGGGGTGAGCCGCAGCCCGTCGGCGGGCACCCGGGCCACCGACTCCAGCAGCGGCCGGTAGAGCAGCTTGGCGTGCAGCCGGCGTACCTCGGTGGCGTGGGTGACCCACTCGGCCCGGAACTCCTCGACGGCGCTGCGGCCCGGGGTGGCCGCGTAGCCCAGCGCGGCGGCCAGCCAGCGCAGCGCGGCCGGCTCGGTCGGCACGGTGTGGGTGCGGCGCAGGCCCTGGAGCTGGAGCCGGTGCTCCACGCCGCGCAGGAAGCGGTAGCCGCGCAGCAGCGCCTCGCCGTCGGCCCGGCCGACGTAGCCGCCGGCGACCAGGGCGCGCAGCGCCGGGATGGTCCCCGGCGCCCGCAGCGACCCGTCGCCCCGGCCGTGCACCAGCTGGAGCAGCTGGACGGCGAACTCGATGTCACGCAGCCCGCCCGAGCCGCGCTTGATCTCCCGCTCCAGTTCCTTCGGCGGGATGCTGTCGATGATCCTGCGGCGCATCGACCGGACGTCCTCGACCGCTTCCGGGCGCTCGGCGGCCGACCAGACCAGCGGCGCCAGCTGGTCGATCCACTCGCGCGCGAGGTCCAGGTCGCCGGCCGCCGGCCGAGCCTTGAGCAGCGCCTGGAACTCCCAGGTGCGGGCCCAGCGCCGGTAGTAGGCCAGGTGGCTGGCGAGGGTACGCACCAACGGCCCCCGGCTGCCCTCCGGTCGCAGCGCGGCGTCCACCGGCCAGGCGACCAGCCCGCAGACGTGGATCAGCCGGGTGGCGACCAGGGTCGCAGCGGTCAGGTCGTCGTCCTCCGCGGCGACGAAGATGACGTCCACGTCGGAGACGTAGTTCAGCTCGTCCCCACCGCACTTGCCCATCGCCACCACGGCCAGCCGGGGGCGTGGCGTCCCCTCGGGCAGCTCCTCGACGGCGATCTCGTACGCGGCCGCGAGGGTGGCGTCGGCCAGCGCGGAGAGCGCCGCCATCGTCTGCTCCAGGCCCCGCCCGCCGGTCAGGTCGGCCGCCGCGATCCGCAGCAACGCCAACCGGTACGCCTGCCGCAGCACCGCCACCCGCTGGGTGGACGCGGTGAGGCGGGCGGCGGCGGCCAGGTCCAGCCGGCCGTCGGCGGTCGGGGCGAGCCCGTCCTGGGCGGTGGCCAGCACCGACCACTGGTCGGGGTTGGCCACCAGGTGGTCGCCGAGCGCCGAGGAGGCCCCGAGCACGGCGACCAGCCGGCGGCGCAGCCCCGGGTCGTCGTGCAGCGCGTCGAGCAGCGCGGACCCGGTCGTCCCCCCGGTCGGCGCGGCGCCGCCGTTGGCCGCGACCGCCCGCCCGGCCCCCGCGGCGCGGCGTTCCGCCTCGACGAGGCGGTGCAGCTGGCGCAGCGCCAGGTCCGGGTCGGCGGCCCGGGAGAGGGCGGCCAGCAGCTCGACGGCCCGCTCGCCGGCCGGCTCCTGGGTGTCCGGCCGCCACAGCCCCAGCCCGTCGGGGCCGAGCAGGTCGGCGGCGCGCGCCCGGCCGTCGCCCTCGGCGAAGCCGTACCGGGCGAGGCGGCTCCGGGCCGGTCGGGTCATCTCAGTGCCCGAGCAGCGGCAGGCTGCGGCGGGTGGTGTCGTCCTCCAGCTCGCCGAGGGCGAGGGCGGCGAACCGGATGGCGAACGGCTGCCAGACCTCCTCGACGTCGGCCATCACCCGGTCACAGGCGGCCACCACCAGCTCCTCGTCGTACCCCAGTTCGGCCAGCAGCTCCGAGTCGCGGGCCCAGTCGGCGATCATCGCGGTGTCGCACTCGATGTGGAACTGGAGCCCCCACGCCCGGTCGCCGAGGCGAAACGCCTGGTGCGGGTAGCGGGTGGAGGCGGCGAGCAGGGTGGCGCCCCGGGGCAGCTCGGTGATCTCGTCGGAGTGCCACTGGAGCACGTCCGGGATCAGCGGCACGTACCGGAAGAGCGGGTCGGCGTCGGCGGCGTCCCGCTTGCCGACCACGCCGGGGCCGACCTCCGGGCCGGAGGGGCTCCGCTCGACCAGGCCGGCGTGCGCGGTGGCCAGCAGTTGGCCGCCGAGGCAGACGCCGAGGGTCGGGACGCGGTACCGCACGGCCTTACGCAGCAGCCCCTCCAGGGCCGGGAACCAGGGCGCGCCGGGGGTGCCGTCGGGCCGCGGGTAGGCCTGCTGCTCGCCGCCGAGCACCACCAGGGCGGCGTACCCCTCAAGGTTGGCGGGTAGCTCCTCGCCCGCGTGCGGGCGGAGCACCCGCAGTTGGAGGCCCCCCTCGGTCAGCCACTCCCCCAGTCGGCGGAGGTCGTCGGTCGGGTCGTTCTCGATCACCAGCGCGGTCGCCACGTGTCGAGGCTAGCTGGTGCGGCGGCGAACGCCCGGAACGGCTCAGCCCGGCGCGCACTAGGCTCCCGCTGTGCTCACCGACGACTGCCTGCGCCCACCGGTCCTGCGCCCCGGCGACACGGTGATGCTGGTGTCCCCGTCCGGGCCGACCCGGCCGGAGCGGGTGGCCCGGGGCGTCGAGCTGCTCACCGGCTGGGGGCTGCGCCCGGTGCTGGCGCCGAACGCGTACGCCCGGCAGGGCTATCTGGCCGGCGGCGACGAGCGGCGCGCGGCCGACCTGAACACCGCGTTCGCGGACCCGGAGGTACGCGGGGTGCTCTGCACCCGGGGCGGCTACGGCGCGCAGCGGGTGGTGGACCTGATCGACATGGCGGCGGTCCGTCGGGACCCGAAGGTGGTGGCCGGCTTCTCGGACATCACGGCCCTGCAGTTCGCGCTCTGGCGGGGTGCCCGGCTGGCCGGCGTGCACGGCCCGGGCGCGGCCTGGCTGGACGAGCGGACCCCGCTCCACTCGGCGGAGTCGCTGCACGCCGCGCTGATGACCACCGAGCCGGTGACCGTGGCCGCCGTGGCGGCGGAGGAGACCTTCGGCGTGCGGGTGCCCGGCCGGGCGGTCGGCCCGCTGCTCGGCGGCAACCTGTGCCTGATCACCGCGTCGATCGGCACCCCGGACATGCCGGACCTGACCGGGGCGGTGCTGCTGGTCGAGGAGGTGCAGGAGCCCCCGTACAAGGTCGACCGGATGCTCACCCAGCTGCGCCGCTGCGGCGCCCTGGACGGGGTGGCCGGGGTGGCGGTGGGCCAGTTCACCGACTGCGCCGACGGCTGGGAGACGACCGTCGCGGACGTGCTCGGCGAGCGGCTGGGTGACCTCGGGGTACCGGTCCTTGGTGGCCTCCCGATCGGCCACGGCGTGGGCCAGCTCACCGTTCCGGTCGGCACCCGGGCCGTCCTGGACGCCGACGCGGGCACCCTGACGGTCTCCCCGGCGGTCCGCTGACCGGTTCCGGTCGGTCGCCCGGCGATTGCCAGCTCGCGCACAGGTTCGCCACGGGTTGCCCCCAGCTCCGCCGGTCACTGTCTGTGAGGTCATCGCACCACCACCGACCAACTGGAGGACCGATGTCCCGCAAGATGTCGAAGAAGCATCTGCTTGCCGGCCTGGCCGCCGCCGGACTGCTCGGCGTGGGGATCGCCGCCCCCACGGTGGCGTTCGCCGAGGACAACACCGCCACCCCGAGCCCGAACGCCAGCAGCAGCACCGATCAGGGCACCGATCGGCAGCAGCAGCGGGCCGACCGGGAGTCCGACTTCGCCGCGGCGCTCGCCAAGGAGCTGGGCGTCCCGACCGACAAGGTCACCGCCGCGCTGGAGAAGCTGCGCGAGCAGCGCAAGGCCGACCGGCCGGAGCGCCCGTCCACCGAGGACCGGCAGGCGATGCTGAAGGAGCGGCTGGACCAGGCGGTGAAGGACGGCAAGCTCACCCAGGAGCAGGCGGACGCGATCACCAAGGCCGCCGAGGCCGGCGTCTTCCCGGGCCCGGGCGGCCGGGGCCACCACGGCCCGGAGGGTATGCCCGGCAGGTGACCCGGTGGCCCCGCCGTCTCCTCACCGGCCCGCAGGGGCGCCCGCGCCGTGTGGGCGCCCCGACGGCCGGGTCACGCCGTGGCGGGCGGGGTGAAGACGCCGAGGAGGTTGCCGGAGGGGTCGAGCAGGTGGGCGAAGGTGAGGCCACTCGGCGTCGTTTTCACCGGGACCAGCACCTTGCCGCCGGCCGCCTCGGCCCGCCGGCAGGTCTCCGCCACGTCGGCGACTTCGGCGTAGAAGATCGCGTAGTTCGGCGACTGCCCTCCGGTGGCCCGGATCGCGCCCCCGATCCCCCGCTCCCCGCCGGCCGTCGTCTGCCGGTACGACGCACCCGGCCCGCCCTGCTCCTCGAAGTTCCAACCGAAGAGCTCGGCGTAGAACTTCTCGGCCTCCTCCGGCCGGTCGGAGCCGATCTCGAACCAGGTGATGGGCGTGCTGGACATGCTGCCTCCTGTCGTCGCGCCGGCCGGTCGGCCAGCGTGGTCAGGAAGCAGCCTCGACCCCGCCCGCGACACCGTCCTGTCGGTGTTTCCGGTGGACCTTCCGGAATGCGGGCCGGCGCTCTCGGGCTTCAGACCAGGCTCAGCGCACGGACCCGCCCGTGGGGGATGTCCAGGTCGCCAAGGCGCAGCTCGCGGTCCACCCGCTCCGACAGCGCCGTCACCGACACGATCCGGTCGGTGCGGAAGCAGCGCAGCTCGTCGCGGAGCCGGCACCAGGCCAGCAGGTACCAGTGCCGCGGGTTGCCGAGGTAGCCGAGCGGCTCCACATCGCGGGACGAGACGACGCCGGACCGGTCCGCGTACCGCAGGCGGAGCACCCGGCGCGCGGTGACCGCGTCGGCGACGACGGCCGGGACGGGCGTGGCCGGCCCGTCGCCGATCAGGTGCACCCGGCCGGCCAGCCGGTGGGCCTCGGCCACGTCGGCGGCCGGCATCACCGCGACCAGCTTGCGCAGCGCGGTGCCGGCGGCCGACGCGAACGGCGTGCCGCCGAGCCGGTGCAGGGCCACGGCCATCGCCACCGCCTCCCCGGCCGTGAGGTTGACCGGCGGCAGGGTGTGCGCGCGGTCGACCACGTAGCCGCCGGTGCGGCCGGGCTCGGCCCAGATCGGCACGCCGGAGGCCTGCAACGCGGAGATGTCCCGCTCGACGGTCCGGGTGCTGACCTCGAAGCGCCGGGCCAGCCAGCGGGCGCTCCGCGGACGCGGCGACACCGCCCGCAGCTCCTCGACCAGGGCGTAGAGACGGTCGGTCCGGTTCACCCCCGGAAGCTAATCCCGGGGTACGACAGGCTCAGGCGATGCAGGCGCAGACGATCAGCGCGGCCCCGAAGTGGGTGGCGGCGCTGACCCGGGCCGCCGGGTGTGGCTCGTCCGAGCAGATGATCTCCCCGAGCCGGCCCGGGGTGAGCAGGTCGAGCACGAAGAAGGCCAGCGCCATCACCAGCAGTCCGACCAGCCCGAAGATCACTGTGGAGGCCAGCCCCTTGCCGAAGGAGCTGTAACTGGTCAGGATCGCGGTGAAGACGATCCCGGCGATGCCGAGCTGGTTGGCGGCGAGCAGCAGCGCGGCGTTGCCGTTGCGCCGCACCCAGATCAGCTCCCGCAGCTTCCCTGGGGTGAGCAGGTCGACCAGCACGAAACCGGCCGCCATCAGCGCCACCCCGACGACCCCGAACACCACGCTCTGCCAGGCCCCGCTGAGCAGATCCTCCAGCACCGGCTGCCTCCCGTCATCCGCCACGACCGACGGGGGTGCCGGGCGCGGTGATCGAGACGATAGCGGGAGGGCACCACAGCCGACAGTCCCCGTCGCCGAGCCGTACGGGGCTGGGCCGGCGGGAGCGGACGGGACGAGAATCACCGGCATGGACACAGCGGAGAGAGCGCGCAGTGCACGGGTGGTCGCGGTCTTCGACCGGGTCGCCGACACGTACGACAACGTCGGGGTGCCCTGGTTCACCCCGATCGCCCAGCGACTGATCCGTGAGCTCGCCCCCCGGCCCGGGGAACGCGCCCTGGACGTGGGCTGCGGACGGGGCGCGGGCCTGCTTCCGCTCGCCGAGGCGGTCGGCCCGACCGGGTCGGTCACCGGTATCGACCTGGCACCCCGAATGGTGGAGGCGACCCGCGCCGAGGTGGCGCGGCGCGGACTGGCCCAGGTGGACGTACGGCTGATGGACGCCCTCGCGCCCGACCTGCCGGCCGGCGGCTACGACCTGGTGGCCTCGTCGCTGGTGGTGTTCTTCCTACCCGACCCGGCGGCGGCGCTGCGGGCCTGGCGGGAACTGCTGGTGCCCGGCGGCCGGCTGGGCCTCGCCACGTTCGGCGACCGGGACCCGCGCTGGGAGGAACTGGACGAGATCTTCCGGCCGTACCTGCCGCCGCAGCTACTCGACGCCCGCACCAGCGGCGCCGCCGGCCCGTTCGCCAGCGACGCCGGCGTCGAGGAGCTGGCGACCGCCGCCGGCTATGCCGGGGTACGCACCGCCGGCATCGACATCGAGGCCGTCTTCACCGACCCGGACCACTGGCACGCCTTCTCCATGTCGCACGGCCAGCGTGCCTTCTGGGACGCCGTTCCGGAGAGCGAGCGCGCGACGGTGCGAGCGGCGACCACCGACTTCGTCCGTGGGCTCCGCGGCGACGACGGGACGATCCGGTTGGCCCAGCGGGTGCGCTACACCCTCGCCGAACGCCCCGCCTGATCCGCTTCCCGCCCCGCCACCCGGTCCGGCTACAGCGACAGGTAGCGCTGCCGCTCGTACGGGGTGACCTCGCGGCGGTACTGCTCCCACTCGGCCCGCTTGTTGCGCAGGAAGAAGTCGAAGACGTGCTCGCCGAGCACCTCGGCGATCAGCTCCGAGCCGGCCATCACGTCGATCGCCTCGGCCAGGTTCTCCGGCAGCGCCTCGTAGCCCATCGCACGGCGCTCGGCGCTGGTCAGCGACCAGACGTCGTCCTCCGCGCCCGGGGGCAGCTCGTACCCCTCCTCGATGCCCTTGAGCCCGGCGCCGAGCAGCACCGCGAAGGCCAGGTACGGGTTCGCCGCCGAGTCCAGCGAGCGGACCTCCACCCGGGCCGAGTTCGGCTTGCCGTACGCGGGCACGCGGACCAGCGCGGAACGGTTCAGGTGACCCCAGCAGACGTACGCCGGGCTCTCGGTGATCCGGTCCGGCAGCGCCAGCGGGAAGAGCCGCTTGTACGAGTTGACCCACTGGTTGGTGACCGCCGTGTACTCCCGGGCGTGCATGAGCAGGCCGGCGATGAACGACTTCGCCACCTTGGACAGCTTCATCGGGTCGCCGGCGTCGTGGAACGCGTTGCGCTCCCCCTCGAAGAGCGACAGGTGGGTGTGCATGCCGCTGCCGGGCTGGTCGGTGAAGGGCTTCGGCATGAAGCTGGCCTGCACCCCGGTGGAGAGCGCCACCTCCTTGACCACGTGCCGGAAGGTCATGATGTTGTCGGCGGTGGTGAGCGCGTCGGCGTACCGCAGGTCGATCTCCTGCTGGCCGGGGGCCACCTCGTGGTGGCTGAACTCCACCGAGATGCCGATCCGCTCCAGCGCCAGCACCCCCTGGCGGCGGAAGTCCCGCGCCACCGCGTGGGTGGTGTGCTCGAAGTAGCCGCCGGTGTCCACCGGGATGGGCACCGAGCCGTCCTGCGGGCCGTTCTCCAGCAGGAAGAACTCGATCTCGGGGTGGGTGTAGAAGGTGAAGCCCTTCTCGGCCGCCTTGGAGAGCATCCGGCGCAGCACGTGCCGCGGGTCGGCCCAGGACGGGCCGCCGTCGGGAAGCAGGATGTCGCAGAACATCCGGGCGCTCTCGCCGCTGACCCCGCCCTCGAAGGGGAAGACCTGGAAGGTGGTCGGGTCGGGCATGGCCACCATGTCGGACTCGAAGACCCGGGCGAAGCCCTCGATCGCCGAACCGTCGAAGCCGATGCCCTCCTCGAAGGCCGCCTCCAGCTCCGCGGGGGCCACCGACACGCTCTTCAGCGTCCCGAGCACGTCGGTGAACCACAGCCGGACGAACCGGATGTCCCGCTCTTCCAGCGTACGGAGGACGAACTCCTGCTGACGGTCCACTTCCACCCCTCGCGACACTGATCTCCGGCAACCGGTCGGGCCGGTCCGGCCTGACCGCCCAGTCTCCACCGGCCTCGTTACGCAGACGTTACGCGCTTGCCCGGCGCGCGTCCCGCCGTGTCCCGCCGCCTCGGCCGGGGGCGTCTGCCCGGGCCCGGCGGGGTGGCCGGCGTCTCCCGCGTCCTGCCCTGAAGGGCCCCCGCCGCTGGGGCAAGATGAGGACATGCCCACCCTGCGTCTCGCCCTGTGCCAGGTCAACCCGACCGTCGGTGACATCGCCGGCAACGCCGACCTGGTCCGCCGCTGGACCCGCAAGGCCGCCGACGCCGGCGCCCAGCTAGCGCTCTTCCCGGAGCTGATGCTGACCGGTTACCCGGTCGAGGACCTGGTCTTCCGCCGCTCCTTCGTGGCCGCCTCGAAGGCCGCCCTCCAGGGGCTCGCCGCCGACCTGGCCGCCGACGGGCTCGGCGAGCTGCCGGTCCTGGTCGGTTACCTGGATGCGGACGGCCCGCCGCAGGTCAGCGCCGACGCCGAGCCGGGCCGGGGCGCCCGCAACTCCGCCGCGCTGCTGCACCGGGGGGCGGTCGTGGCCACCTACTTCAAGCACCACCTGCCCAACTACGGCGTGTTCGACGAGGACCGCTACTTCGTGCCCGGCAACACGCTGACCGTGGTGCGGATCGGCGGGGTGGACGTGGCGCTGACCATCTGCGAGGACCTCTGGCAGGCCGGCGGCCCGTTCGCGGTGGCCCGGCAGGCCGGCGTGGGGCTGGTGCTCAACATCAACGGCTCGCCGTACGAGCTGAACAAGGACGACATCCGGCTGCCGCTGGTCCGCCGTCGGGCCGCCGAGGCGGGCGCCGCCATCGCGTACGTCAACATGGTCGGCGGCCAGGACGAGCTGGTCTACGACGGCGACTCGATGATCGTCAGCGCGGACGGCACGCTGCTCACCCGCGCGCCGCAGTTCGTCGAGCACCTGCTGGTGCACGACGTCGAGCTGCCGCCGGCCAGGGAGCCGGTCGACCAGGGCGACGAGCTGGCCGACGACATGCGGATCGTCCGGGTCGCAGTCAGCGACATCCCGCCTCCCGCCACCGGCGAGGCCGCGGTCGGCGGGGTCATCGAGCCGGTCGCCGACGAGGCCGAGGTGTGGCAGGCGCTGGTGCTGGGCCTGCGCGACTACGTCAACAAGAACCGCTTCCCGTCGGTGGTGCTCGGCCTCTCCGGCGGCATCGACTCCGCGATGGTGGCGGCCCTGGCCGTGGACGCGCTCGGCCCGGACCGGGTGGTCGGGGTGTCGCTGCCCAGCCAGCACTCCTCCGAGCACTCCCGGGCCGACGCCGAGGAGCTGGCCAAGCGGACCGGCCTGGACTACCGGATCCAGCCCATCCAGCCCATGGTGGACGCCTACCTGGCCAACATGTCGCTCTCCGGGGTGGCCGTGGAGAACCTCCAGGCCCGGGTCCGGGGCGTGGTGCTGATGGCGCTGTCGAACCAGGAGGGCCACCTGGTCCTCACCACCGGCAACAAGAGCGAGCTGGCGGTCGGCTACTCCACCCTCTACGGCGACTCGGTGGGCGGCTACAACCCGGTCAAGGACGTCTGGAAGACGCTGATCTGGCGGCTGGCCAAGTGGCGCAACGCCGACGCGGCCCGCCGGGGCGACACCGCCCCGATCCCCGAGAACTCGATCGGCAAGCCGCCGTCGGCCGAGCTGAGCCCGGGTCAGCTCGACAGCGACACCCTGCCGGACTACGACGTGCTCGACCCGATCCTGATCGGCTACGTCGACGGCGACCTCGGCCGGGAGGGCCTGATCGAGTCGGGGCACGACCCGGCGATCGTGGACAAGGTGTTGCGGATGGTGGATACCGCCGAGTACAAGCGGCGGCAGTCCGCCCCCGGCACGAAGATCTCGATGAAGGCGTTCGGGCGGGACCGCCGGCTGCCCATCACCAACCGCTGGCGCGAGCACGGCTGACCGGCTCCCCGGCCTACCGGTCGGGGAGTGAAATCCTCCACTCCGCCCTGCCGTGAGCCGGTCGTCCGGTGCGACGATCGCGGCGGAACCCGGGGACCGCGGAGGCGGCCTCGAGGAAGGAGAGAGTCATGGTGGAATCCACCCCGACCGAGGTGACCGCCCTCTACGGCGGGCCGGCCACCCGACGGGTCCGTACCCGCGACCTGATCGCCGCCAAGGAGCGCGGCGAGCGCTGGGCGATGCTCACCTCGTACGACCAGTACACCGCCTCGATCTTCGACCAGGCGGGGATCCCCGTGCTGCTGGTCGGCGACTCGGCGGCGAACAACGTCTTCGGCTACGAGACCACCCTGCCGGTGACCGTCGAGGAGCTGCTGCCGCTGGTCCGCGCGGTGGTACGGGCCACCCGGCGGTCGCTGATCGTCGGCGACCTGCCCTTCGGCTCGTACGAGGAGGGGCCGACGCAGGCGCTGCGCACGGCGGTGCGGTTCATGAAGGAGGGCGGCTGCCACGCCGTGAAGCTGGAGGGCGGCCGGCGCTGCGCCGACCAGATCTCGGCGATCGTCGGCGCCGGCATCCCGGTGATGGCGCACATCGGCTTCACCCCGCAGAGCGAGCACACCCTGGGTGGCTACCGGGTGCAGGGGCGCGGCGACACGGCCGCCGAGGTGGTCGCCGACGCCCGGGCGGTGGCCGAGGCGGGCGCGTTCGCGGTGGTGCTGGAGATGGTGCCCGGCGAGGTGGCCAAGCGGATCACCGCCGAGCTGCGGATCCCCACCGTCGGCATCGGCGCCGGGCCGGACACCGACGCGCAGGTGCTGGTCTGGCAGGACATGGCCGGCCTGCGTACCGGCAAGGCGCCGCGCTTCGTCAAGCGCTACGCCGACCTGGCCGGCGCGCTGACCGACGCGACCCGCCGCTTCGCCGAGGAGGTCCGGGGCGGCGAGTTCCCGGCCGCCGAGCACACCTTCTGAGTACGCCGGGCGGTGCGGCCGAACCGCCGCACCCCCCCCCCCCCCCCCCCGCCCCGCCACCACGCCGGCCGCTCCGGTCAGCCCACGCAGAATTCGTTGTCCTCGGGGTCGCCGAGTTGGACCGCGTAGTAGTTGTTCTCCGGGTCGTCCATCGCCCCCAGCACCCGCGCCCCGAGCTCCACCAGCCGGGCCACCTCGGCGTCGATCCTCGCCCGCCGCTCCGGCAGCGGCACCGCCCGCCCGCCACCGACCTTCAGGTCGATGTGCAGCCGGTTCTTGACCGACTTCGGCTCCGGGACCGGCTGGAACCAGATCCGGGGCCCGGCCCCGGCGGGATCCTCCAACCGGTCCACACAGTCACCCTCGCCGAGTTCGTCGGACGGGACGCCCACCGAGAGGTACCAGTCACGCCACGTCGCGTACCCCTCCGGCGGCGGCTGCGGCCGGTATCGCAACGCCTCTGCCCAGAACGCGACGAGCCGCTCCGGCTCCCGACAATCGATCACCAGTTGCCACTCCATGCGGCGATCGTCCCCCAGGTGTGACCGCACGTCGCCGTCACCCGCCCCGGCAGGTGCGTCCGGGCTCAGAGGTCGGTGACGCGGATGCCGGCATGCGCCTTGTAGCGCTTGTTGATGGCGATCAGGTTGGCGGTGAACGCCTCGATCTGGTGGGCGTTGCGCAGCCGCCCGGCGTAGATGCCCCGCATGCCGGGGATCCGGGCGGCGAGTGCGGCCACCACGTCGACCAGCTCCCGATCCTCGGTGCAGATCAGCACGTCGAGGTCGATCCGGTCGATCTCCGGGTCGGCCAGCAGCGGCGCGCTGACATGGTTGAACGCCGCGCAGACGCGGGAGTCGGGCAGCAGCGCAGCGGCCTGCTGGACGGCGCTGCCCTCGTCGACCCGGAGGGCGTACGGGCCCTGCTTGTCGAACCCGAGCGGGTTGACGCAGTCCACCACGATCTTCCCGGCGAGCGGCTCGGCCAGCGCGGCGACGGTGGCGGCGTGCCCGTCCCACGGGACCGCGATGATCACCACGTCGCTGCCACGGGCGACCTCGTCGTTGTCGCCGCCGGACACCTCCACGCCGGCCGGCAGGCCGGGCAGGGCGGCGATCTCGGCGGCGGACTGCGCCGCGCGCTCGGCGGAACGGGAACCGATCAGCACGGTCTGCCCGGCCCGGGCGAACCGGTAGGCGAGTCCCCGCCCCTGGTCGCCGGTGCCACCGATGATGCCGACGGTCAGCCCGGAGACGTCGGGCAGCGTGGTCGCGTCGTAAGCCATGCCGTCATCCTCGCAAACCGCCCCGCCGGGCAGCAGCGTGAGCCGCTGTGACAATGCCCGCTGCCCCGGCGCGACCATCAGGCGCGGGCGAAGAGGACCTTGCGCTGGGGCGGGTCGGCGGGGGTCAGCCGGACCTGGACGCGCTCGCCGAGCGGCAGATCGCCGGTG